>CAUTOT010000101.1:0-4846 GCA_963539765.1 uncultured Atopobium sp.
AAGATCTTTAACACTGAGCAATGGAGCAACATCAAAGTCTGGCTTACGTCTGTCTGTTCTGGACAGCTCAACCTCTTTAAGTGCATTAAGTCTGCGCTCCAGGGACTCTGCCTGCTCTGCATAGGCACGAACTGGATCAGATGCAAGAATGTCATCTGCACGCCTGGAGTCAGAGTTCTCTGTATCAACTGGAGCGCCAGGTGCTGCTGCCATAGCGTCAGTAAGACCCTCGGAGAGGATATTCAGTGCCAGGCAGGTCATCATGATGGCCAGGCCTGGGAAGAATGCCTGCCACCAACGGCCAGCAAGAACGCCGGCACGAGCATCAGCCAGGATGTTACCCCATGTAGGAGTTGGCTCTGCAATACCTGCACCAATGAAAGTCAGGGATGCCTCAAAGATGATTGCGTCTGCAACAAGCGTAACGGTAAAGACCATGATGGGAGCAATGCAGTTACGAAGAACATGCTTCCACAGAATCCATGGTGCACGAGCACCAGAAACAATGGTTGCCCTTACGTAATCTTCGCCGTACTCGCTTACGATGTTTGCACGAACAATACGCGCAATCTGTGGCGTGTACATAAAGCCAATAGCAAAGATGATTGAAGGAACGCTGTTACCAAGAATAGAAACAAAGACTGCTGCAAGAGCAATGCCTGGGAACGACATGATGATGTCGAGCACACGCATGATGACCTCAGAGACAGCCTTTCTAGAAACAGCTGCAATTGCGCCAATAATTGAGCCACACAGCAGTGCCATACCTGTAGCACCAAAGCCAATGACCAGTGAATACTGACCACCATAGAGCATACGAGAAAGAATATCGCGGCCCTTATCGTCAGTACCAAAAATGAATCCATTGCCTGGAGCCTGACGAGCGTTGAAAATCTCAAGTGGGTTATGTGGAGCAATAAAGTTTGCAAAGACAGAAGCAAGAACAACAAAGACAAGAATGACAAGAGCAATCTTGGAAGCTGTCTTCATCTTCTTAAAGCCACCAAAGGTTGAACCCTTTGCAGCAGCTTCTTCGAGCTTCTCGACTTGTTTTTTTCTAATTTGTACCATCGCACTACACCGTCCTAATGCGTGGGTTAATCAAGATGTACAACATATCAACAACAATGTTGATGATGATGAAGGACAGTGCAACGACAACAACAACGCCCTGAACAAGCATTGCCTCGTTACCCTGGATGCCCTCGAGAATAGCGGTACCCATGCCAGGAAGGTTAAAAATAACCTCGATAACAACGGCGCCACCCATGAGGTAACCAATCTTCAGGCCAAGCGTGGTTACAGGGGTAATAAGAGCGTTGCGCAGTACGTTTCTTGCGATGACGATTCTCTCTGGAATACCAGCGCCGCGAGCAGTGCGGACGTAGTCCTTATCCAGCTCCTCGACCATTGCGGTACGAACAATACGGGTCATCTGACCAGACATTGGAACCGCAAGTGCAAATGCCGGCATAATCATACGGGCAAGATAGCCGCCAAAATTTACCGTAGGATCTGGTAATGCACCAGAGGCAGGCAGCAGCTTAAGTGTAGACGCAAAGACTAGAATCAAAAGAACTGCCAACCAGAATGATGGCGTTGCAAGACCGGCAATTGAGAATACACGGATAATTTGATCGGGCCATTGGTCTCTATAGAGAGCCGCAATAACACCCAACGTAAACGAAACTATTGCGCCAATGAAAAGACCCATAAAGGTCAACTGCATAGTTACTGGCAGAGCCTTTGAAATTCGTTCAGCAACTGAATAGTGAGAAGTGCCGTAGGTACCCAAGTTTCCATGAGCAACATCACCGATATAGCGTACATATCTCACAGGCCATGGATCATCAAGGCCATTCTCAATGTGATACTGCTGGATGGCTTCTTCAGAAGCAGACTCGCCTAAGGCATTGTATGCAGGATCTACATGCGAGAAAGACATTAGGAAGAATACGAGAAAGGTGACGCCTAGAGCCATAATCGGCAGCGCAATAAGACGGCGTCCGATAAGACGTAATAGGTTGTTCACTATCTCCCCCTCTCTCTTTAAAACAAACCGTACAAATAAAATTTGATGAGACTTTGTGCACCTCAGGACGAAATTTTGCGCACAAGAGCCCGAGCGTTATAGGTAAAACGCTCGGGCCCCAATGTATGAGATGCTAAGCGCGTGATGGCAACAAATTAGCTAGCAGTAACTGTGTTGACATCAATGAAGGACAGACCGGTGGTTCCGATACCCTTGAAGCCCTTGAGAGCAACGCCGTTGCTGTTTGGCTTCTCGCTCCAGGAAGCGGTGAAGGTCTTAGCAAAGAGAACTGGGTACAGAGGTACGTTCTCAGCGATGATATCGAAGCACTCGTTCCAAGTGGACTGCTGATCAGCGCCAGACTGGCCAAGAGCCTTGCTCATGAGCTCGTGAAGCTTATTCCACTCAGCAGACTCCTTCCATGGGCAACGCTTGGTCATCCAGACATTATCGCCATACCACCAGTTGAGCAGCAGGTCGACGTCTGCACCGAAGCAGGAAGGATCGCCAGGGGCAAGCAGGATGTCCCAAGAGCCGTCAGCTGCGTCAATTGCAGCATAGGTTGCTGGAGAAGTATCGGAAACGATGCTTACGTTAAAGCCAAGTGCGTCGAGGTCGTTCTTGACCTGAGTTGCCATGGACTTAACCTGCTCGTTATCGGTGGTGCGAAGAACGACATCACCAGGAGTGATACCAGACTCAGAAATGAGCTTCTTAGCCTTATCAACATCGTGTGCATAGACAGTGGATGCCTTGTGATAGTTAGCAAAGGAAGAAGGAAGGTAGCTGGTGGCAACCTCAGCCTGACCAGAGAATGCGTTTGCAAGCATCTTGTCTGTATCAAGTGCATAGAGGCATGCCTGGCGAACCTTAACGTTATCCCAAGGAGCCTTGCCAAGGTTGAACATTGCAAAACGGACACCAAAACCCTGAACAGCGTCAACAGTGCAGCCTGCGCCCTTGAGCTGTTCTACAGCATCTGCAGGAACCATTTCCATAGCAAGGGTGGTTCCGTCCTGCTGAGCGGTCAGACGAGCAGTTGGATCCTTAAGGACGTCATAGTGGAGCTTATCGTCCTTAGCAGGAGTTGCACCGTTGTAGTTTTTGTTAGGAACAAGGTCAAGAGTGTTGTCAGAGATGGACTCAAACTGCCATGGACCAGAACCAACTGGCTGCTTCTTCATCTCATCCTGAGAGCTGCTTGCTGGAACAACGCGAACAATGGACAGACGCTCCTTGAGGAGGGAGAAGTTAGCAATAGTGGTCTTAACGGTGACAGTCTTGTCATCCTTCTTCTCTACGGAAGCAATTGGAGCAAGCATTGGAACGTAAACGCTACCCTTTGCAGAAGAACGGTTGAAGGACTCAACAACGTCATCTGCCTTTACCTCGTTACCATCAGAGAACTTTGCGCCGTCACGGATGGTAATCTCAAAGGTGTTATCGTCTACCTTCTTAGGATCAGCAGTAGCAAGCTCATTGAATGTTGAGTAGTCATGGAAGTTAAGACCGTAGAGGCCCTCAACTACCTGCCAGTTAACACCAAGAGCAAGTGCTGATGAAGTAGTAGATGGATCATAGTTCTGGGTTGAATAAGCGGTACCAGCAGTAATTGTGCCGCCGCCTTCCTTTCCAGATGGAGTTTCAGCTGCCTTCTGCTGTCCGCCACCGCAAGCGGTGAGGCCAAGGCCAGCTGCTACAGTTGCTCCGCCAAGGAAGCCGCGACGCGAAAGTGGACGGTTAATAAACTCGCTCATTTCTGCCTCTTTCTAAAAACTCTCCTTGCCACAACGTGGCACCAATGCCACTTGTGTGGCTTACATCTACATAACTATATGAAGAAAAGATATTTATTCTGAAGACAGTTCGCCCAACGGTATTAATTTCTCGCTCATTGGCTGCTCAAAATATGAAAACGTGTTTTGTTGTATTATTTACTGCATATAAATCTTAATAGCAGCTAAGAAGGCCCGCAGTTAGCGGGCTTTACTATTATTTTACCTTGTATAATATATAAATTATTTAACTAACTACATAAATAGTAATCATTGTCAACTACCGTTTACCGATGATTTACTACCGTTTGCCTTTAGAAATTACGGATATGTTGTGAAGATTAAACAAGAGTCAGTCCAAAATGAACTGACTCTTGTCTTAGAACAGCAAAAACTCCGCAAAATTACTTAACTAAATCTACAACACGCTCAGGGTTCGCCATAAAATCTAGATGTTCTTCCCCTAAATGAGATTCGATTATCTCTGATACTTGTTCGTCATTTTTTTCAATGTCAAAATTTCCATCTGCTGGGCTATAACGTCCTAAATAGCCATCAGCTAGATAAGGTGGCGGCCATCCACTTAACCCTACGCCACAAAAATTTCTAACTAGGCATCTATAATTTCTATTATGCATTTCTTGTAGCAGTCCAGCGTTCCTTGTTTGAATCCACATTTTTGGAGTTCCAAAATAAGACCCAATGGCAAATAGCCCTAAATCTTGCTCAACTGTTCCAACAACCTTTTCTTGAGAGCTTATTACCCAATATAAATCTATATTCAATAAAAGTTGGTTAGCCTGACTGACTCCTAAAAATGGCCCAGAGATAGTAGCGGTCTCTAAGTCAATATTTTCTGCGGATCCAAAATCAGACTTAAGACCATTTCTCTTATTCTCATATTGTTGCACAACATACTGAGCTGCCTGCTTTTTTAACTCTGGCAGTCTCATAGTATTCAGCTTAAAAAACCAGTTGTTAATCAGTAAGCCACAAATAACAAAAACTACCAATAATGACAGACCTTTTATAAACCTTT
>CAUTOT010000102.1:0-4833 GCA_963539765.1 uncultured Atopobium sp.
AGTAAGTCGCAAAAAGCCGTAAAGTAATCTGCAAAGCAAGCCGTTCCCAAAATAGTCATATCTTTTTTGAAAGAATGGCAGTTCATGGGGTATACTCTCTACACTTTGAATTGCAGGCGGTGACACACGTGCACGCAATTCAGGAACATTGAAAACTGCATGGTGGCAGTTTCTCTCATTATTTGGGGGTGACTGGATTCGACAAGGTGAGTTTGCGGTGGGCAGCAAGCCGTGGTCTCCTCGCCACGTAAAACAGGGGTAACGTCAAATTGAATTGACAACACTCTTACTTTTGAGCCTCGTATGGCTCTCGCTGCTTAATTTAGTTCAGCGCGTCTAACTGGGATTTTCTCCTGTTCTCAGGGTGACGTCATTTTAGGGAGATGCTTGTAAGGACGTAGTTGGTATGCCTTACAAAAAGATTGAACCAACTGGAGCACCAAACGCCTGTTACTAAGTGTGCGGTACTTGAGATTTAATTAGTAACTGAGCTTGGAGACACCTGCCTAGGATTTGCTTTGGACCGGAGTTCGATTCTCCGCACCTCCACCATACATTCGTTACTCTTGAATGTCGAGAAACCCCGTGATTCATGAGTACTTTCATTTGTATGCAACGGTATGTTGCATATTTGCAATTTAAGCCGCACTCCGATTTATTTGGAGTGCGGCTTTTGCTGCTTAGGACCTATTTTTGCGTTGGCGTCTAGCTTTTACCCGTTCATCGGAAAATCAAAGATTGCAGACGGTAGAGGGGTAATATTTAGTTAGCAAAATCTAACAAAAGTTAAAAGGCAAGTTCAGATGCCATTTTCTGTACGTATGATCTGCCGGATTAGAGGATTGCTTTTCAAGTCGTGTGTCACTGTGGATTGAAAACAGAATCGAGGCGAAGCAATGTCAAAGAGCGCTTCTAAGTTTCAAAAAGTACTGATGTCGTGGGTGTATCGCGGCAAAGAAATATTCAAGCCCCTTAATACAGGCGCCATTGATGAGCACGTGAGATGTGTGCGCGAGTATGTAGCCAATATTTTCTTCTACACTAAAGGCAACACTACCATCATGATTGACGCAGGATACAGCTACGATCGCCTGCAAGAAAAGATGGAATGGCTGGGAATTGACCCTAAAGAGATCAAGCACATCTTGATAACTCACCTGGATACTGATCACATTGGCGCAATTGAGGCGGATAGCGACCAACTCTTTAGCCACGCGCAGGTTTATATTGGCGATGTTGAAAATAGGTATTTAACAGGAGAAGTCCGTCGCCGTGTAATGAATGGCTGGTTCAAGCTACCAAAGGTAAACATTCCAAATAAAAAGACACTTCTACACGATGGGGAAGTATTTGAAATCGACGGCATAAAAATTGAAACTATCCTAGTCCCTGGTCATACCTGGGGACACGTTGTGTACCTGATTGATGACGAGTATGTATTCTCCGCAGATACCATTTGGTTTGGTGCTGACGGCGGTTATAGCTTTATCAACAAGCTTGCAGAAGACAATAAACTTGCTGTTGAATCGCTTGCAAAGCTAGAGGGAATTCTACGCCAGCGCAGACTTAACCCCAAGATTATCACCGGCCATACAGGTTGGGCAGATGACATCAACTTTGCCTTCGCCCATACTGACGAAGTATGCAACGTCAACAAACCTGTCAAAGTTCATGACCCCAAAGCTCCTTACGATGCATATGATGAGCGCGATGATACTCGTGAAAGTGCAGTTAGCACGCCGCTTCTGCCCTGTAATAGGTAATGCTGGGACACTGAAAAACATACGATAATCGCATGTTAGGACTCTGCCAGAAATGGCAGAGTCTTTTTTTCGAGGCTTTAGCCTGTTGAGTGCGGGAAGCGCGCAAAACATAAAACCTCCCATTTCTTATGTCCAAGAAATGGGAGGCAGTTCACTCCTGGACTCGCTGGCGATTGCCGGCCTGTAAACTATATCAGCTGCCCGATGCGGGTCTGCGGCCGCCGTGGGGCTACGCCGTGGCGATCCGCGAGACGAGCGCGTTGGCCCACTCGATCGCCTCGCCGACGTCCTGGATGACCACCATGCCTTCGGCAAGCGCCTGGTACTGCTCATCCCACCCCTCGCGAGCCTCGACCGTCGGCGGCCAGGCCTGCCTCTGCCTGTAGGCGAAGAGCCTCTCGCACGTGCGCTTCGTCGCAGCGAGGTCTATGTCGCTGTTCGAGAACATGACCTGTAGGTCGACGAGGTCGCGCACCCTGTCGCCCGTCCCGGTGACGGCGTGCAGCTTCTGGGCCACTTGGTGCTCCAGCGGCATGAGTGGCGCCCTCCCCGGGCTGGGGAGGCCGAGCGCTGCGAACGCCGCGTCCGCGTCCTCGAGGTCGATCCAGTCCGCTGCGTCGGCGTCGCCTATCTCATCGTGTCCCACCTCGAGCGGGACTGTGCACCATGGCTTGCCGAGGTAGGAGAGCCTTACGTCGAAAGGCCGCATGACGTACTCCTCCGGCACGTCCTTCGGGTGTGCGGGCTCCCTGGGGACGACCCGCCCCGTGAAGCCCTCCCAGCCGCGGGCAAGTGCCACTCCGAGGAGATCGGCGTAGGAGGCGGGGTCGGTGGCGGTCGCGGTGTCGAGGTCGGTGGTGTAGCGCGTCCGGGCGTTGCCGTAGCGCATCTTGATGGCGCTCCCTCCCTTCACGACCCCGTCGGGCAGCATCCCCGCGACGACGGCGTTGGCCATGAGCGTGCGCAGCCTCACGTAGGCAGCCTGGTTTCCCCCGCACTCCCTGCGGATTGCGTCGTCGAGGTGGCGCATACTGTTCGGCCTCTTCGCGGTCATGAGAGCTCCTCCCTCAGGTCGTTCATCTCCCCGCTAGTTATGTACCCCTCGTGCTGGGCCGTCTCCGCGGCCTCGTGCGCCCGCTCGCGCCCGAGTCTCGGCGCGGCGGCGCGGATGGCATCGGCCGCGCGCTGGCAGCGTACGCCCTCGTAGTGCGTGGTGCTCTCTCCCTGGCGCATGCCCAGCACGGTGACGCCCTGGCCGACGTCGCGCCTAATCCTCCTTGGGGAGGCGACCCAGATGCGGGTGGGGTCAGTGGGGGTGAGGCCCAGCAGCGCCACGACGGACTCGCCCCAGAGGTAGGCCCCCTCGCCCGCGGCCTTCACCGCAATGGCGTAGGGGGCGGCCTCTTGATGGGGCCAGACGGGCATCCTGTAGACGCCCCGGGCGACACGTACGAGCTTACCGCGCCGCTCCTGCTGGACGAGCTCGGTGTTGGGGATGCCGAACTCCTTCGCCTCGGCGGAGGTGACGAGTCCGAAGTCGTCCACGTTTGCGTATATGTCGTCGATAATTGCCATGACAAAAGTATATCGCATGTGAACTACTTTTGACACCATAATCTTCACGTCCGTGGCGGGTAGTTGTGATTGCAAATAGAAAGTAATCAAAGTTTTTAGAATTTCTCGTTGACATATTCCACAAGTGGAATTACTATCTTAGTAAGATATTCAACAAGTGGAATATAAGGAGATGAGAGATTTGCTTAAACAGGGAATTCTTGGTCTCTTGAATTATGGGGATATGTCCGGATACGAGATTAAAACCATTTTTCAACAGTCGCTTAATTACTTCTGGACTGCTCAGACAAGCCAGATCTATAGAGAACTGCAGGCGCTAGAAAAAGACGGCTGGGTTACCGCAACGCTGGTTACCCAGAAAGGAAAGCCGGACAAGAAGGTTTTCTCGATAACTGAAGCCGGTAAAGAGGAGTTGAACAGGTGGCTGAGGGAAGACTCTCAGGCCTCGGTGCTGCGTATTCCGCTTTTGATGCAGACGTTCTTTAGGGGCGAGTGCTCCTACGAGGAAAACCTTGCGTTCTTTAAACGAATCGCAGATAACGCCTCATCTTTTCCTGGTGGAAGTGAGCTAGCAACGGGCGCAGTAGCCGCTTACGCAGCGCAAATGGGTGACCCAGAGAAGGCGTTGTTCTGGAAATTTACTATCGAGTACGGCAAGATGCACGAGGAAATGCTTAGAGCATGGAGCGAGAAATGCATGAAGGAGTTGGAGGCGCAGCATGAACATTTTGCTGATTAACGGTAGCCCCAAGGGTAAAGCCAGCAATTCTCTGCGTCTTGCAAAGAGCTTCATCGAGGGCGTCTCCGAGCAGCACGTCAATGAAGACGTAACCGTTGAGCAGCTCAACGTTGCCACCATGGACATCAAGCCTTGCAAGGGATGCTTCCACTGCTGGAAGAACACGCCCGGTAAGTGCATTATGTCGGACGATGAAGAAACGGTCATTCAGAAGCAGCTTTGGGCAGATCTGGTTATTTGGAGCTTCCCGCTTTACTACTTCAACGTGCCTGGACTGCTGAAAAATCTTATTGATCGCCAGCTCCCCATGAGTTTGCCCTTCATGAGCGACGCAAATAGGGGATACGGAAGTGGCGCACACGAGTCTCGCTACGATATGTCCGGCAAGAAGCACGTCCTAATCTCTACCTGCGGATTTTATTCTTCAGAGGGTAATTACGACAGCGTCACCAAGATGTTTGACCACATTCTTGGCCAGGGCAACTACGAGAGCATTTTCTGCGGTCAGGGCGAGCTCTTCCGCGTAAAGGAGCTTTCCGCACGCACCGACCAGTACCTCGCGCTTGTTAAAAAGGCTGGTACAGAGTATGCGCAGGGCGGTATTTCTAACCAGACAAGGGCAGAGCTCAAAGTTTTGCTGTATCCAAAAGAGATGTTTGAGCAGATGGCGGATGCAAGCTGGGGAATTTCTCGCGATACAAGCGCTCAGAGCAGCACAAACGCTGGCGAGAAACCCGTTGAGCAGCTGCCGTTTGA
>CAUTOT010000103.1:0-4813 GCA_963539765.1 uncultured Atopobium sp.
AAATAAACAAATTGCACACAAACTTGTTGACCTAGGTATTAACAACGCTCAAGTCACAATTGACGGTTCAAGAAATGATCATAATTTACGCAGAATTCCAGCGAATGGCTCACCAACTTTTGACCGTATACTTAAAAATATTCAGTCTTGTTCTAATTTGCTCAACATTACAATTAGAATCAATGCCGATAAGACTAATGTTAAACATGCGGATGAGTTATTAGAAGACCTTGAAAAAGCTGGTCTAAAAGATGTCGTTTCAATTAGTTTATCGCCAGTAACTGATTACACTGAAAAGAATAATGATTTGGGAGTATGTTTTTCATCTTCCCAATTTGCTGATGAAGAATACGCCTTCTATAAAAAGGCGGTACAAAAAGGATTTGATGTCGTAGGTAGTCTATTGCGGCAAAGGCAAATTTGTGGAGCAATTTCCTACAACTCTTATGTAATTGACCCTCATGGTGATCTTTATAAATGTTGGGATTCAATAGGAAATATAGATGAGAAAGTAGGAACCATTTATGATTCCTTACAGCTAAATACCAACCTTTGCAAATGGCTTACATATAATCCGTATAAGGAAAATTGTATTAGCTGTAAAGTCCTCCCCATGTGTAATGGTGGTTGCCCAAATCAATTCATCCAAACGGGAAGTCTTGGGTGTTGTAGTAGTTTTTATAATCTCAACAAAAAACTAAAGCTGATTTCCTATGTGCTTAATAATAATAGAGGTGATTCGAATGAGTAAGTTTTTTAACATTACCCGCTACTGTATATCTACCATTCTGGATAAGGGCAGTCTTGCGATTTATCTCTTTCTGGCATTTTTTTTCACAGCGCTTACTGTTATTCAACCGCTTCTTGTTGGATTTGTGATTAATCTATTTATTGCAGGAACAACTTGGAACGAAATACTTTTCTATTGCGCTGTAGTTGCCGCACTAGGAATCCTTATTGCCGGCTGTTCCTATCTTGCTAAAACACGCTATTGTCAGTTACAAATTGATTCTTCGTTTACTATTGAGCGACAGCTGATTGACAAGATTCAACATGCAGATTCATCATTTTTCTCGTCATATGATTCTGGACATTACCGCCAGACAGTAAATAACGATTCTAATGACGTTTCGATTTTTATACTTACACAATGTGTGAGCTTTGTAACAACTATGGTCTCTGTCTTAGGCACACTGGCAATTATTTTATATTTGAACCCATTAACCGCTCTTGTAACAGTTGTTCTGTTGTTGGTGAGTTTTATTATCTATAAGCAAATCCAAGATGCGGCTTATAAAAGATACAAAGAATCCAAAGAACTGAAATCACAGTATGGATCAATTGAGCTTTCCCAATTCACAGACGTAGATTTTATCAGGCGTCATTCTCTCTTTGAGCGTTTCTTTAATCAGCACTATGCCGTCAATCAAAAACTTCGTAGTGCTATTCATGAGCAGTACAAATTGGAAATTGGCGTACAAGAATTAAACAATGCTGTGATTGCTGTATTTCAGGCCATTGTGTTTATTACCTGTGCATATCAAATTTTCCTTGGAGCACTGCAGCCTGGCTATATTGCAACCATCTCAAGCTATTTTGTATCGCTCTTAGGCTCTATTACACTTCTCATGGAATTTGGTATGGCTTATCAGAGCATTACGGTAAGCCTTAATCGAATTGAGCAGATTCTTGATTTACCTCAAGAATCCGTTGGAAACATCATTCCATCAGATGATGTCAATCAAATTACCTGCACAAATGTGTCTTTCTCTTATCCATATACAAATAAAGTACTGATGGACAACTTGTCTTGTAGTTTTACAAAAGGAAATATATACGCCATTACCGGTGGAAACGGTACAGGCAAATCAACATTTCTGAAGCTCATTAACGGAGAGTGGGCTTCTCATCTATCAGGTAATATTGCTATAAATGAGGACTTGCTAGCTCAAATTAATCAGTATGAACTTCGAAAAAATACTCTTGGATTTACTGAACAAGAGCCAAGTATTGTTGACGATACGGTAAGAAATAATCTGACCCTACTCTGCAAAAAGCAACCAACAGATGAAGAGATAATCAGCTATATCAAGCTGTTCAATCTGGAAAAATTGCTGCTTGGAGACGATCAAAATCTTGACGTTCGCCTGGGTGAACGAAGCTCTGCTATCTCTGGTGGAGAAAAGCAAAAGATTGCAATTATCCGCATGATGCTTATGAACCCAAGTGTTATGTTGCTTGACGAGCCAACCTCTGCATTAGATCAAAACAGTGTTGATGTCCTTCTTAATCTTCTCAAGAAGGTCAAGCAGGACCACATAATACTTCTCATATCTCATGACCCTAAAGTGGTGGAAGCAGCCGATCATATCGTAGAGCTGTAATTTATTGCGCGCTACGTCCCAGCTTACGAACTACGTCCCAGCAGCACAACTGCCCAGGCAGCAATGCCTTCTTGAGTGCCCACAAAACCAAGGCCTTCGGTGGTGGTTGCTTTTACGCCAACTTTATCTGGCAAAACACCCATGACCTCCGCCATGCGGTTTCTCATAGCATTGCGATGAGGGAGCAACTTAGGCGCCTGAGCTGCAACAGTGCAGTCACAATCCAGAAGCTCAAAGCCCTCATTACGAACAAGCTGCATAACATGGGACAGAAGCATCATAGAATCAGAGCCCTCATAAGCAGGGTCTGTATCGGGGAAAAGCTGGCCGATGTCGCCGGCGCGCATAGCTCCTAGCAGGGCATCCATGAGCGCATGAGCCAAAACATCGGCATCGGAGTGGCCGAGAAGACCTTTGGTGTGCTCAATTTTGATGCCACCTAAGATAAGATCCCTGCCCTCTACCAGGCGATGAACATCGTATCCATGGCCAATTTTAAGCTCTGGCATGCTCACTCTACAGCCCCACTTCCGGTTGCGCCTTCTACCAGGCGACGGCTGAGCGTAGCCTCAACAATTGCAAGGTCAGACGGGTACGTGACCTTCACGTTTTCTCGTTGCGACTCAACGCACAGCACCGTAAGACCAAGTCGCTCAACTAACGACGAGTCATCGGTTCCCTGGTAGCCCTCCTGACGGGCTACCTCGTGAGCTTCAAGGAGTGTGCGCGTCTTGAACACCTGAGGGGTCTGAGCAGCCCAGAAAGTAGAGCGATCGGGTGTATCTACGATGGTTGCGCCATCTACGCGCTTCAGCGTATCAGTTGCGCGGTGAGCCAAAATTGCTCCCGCAATCTTAGGAGACTTGCGAACCGTGCCAATGACCTGCTCGATTGTCTCCACCTCAATGAGCGGACGAACCGCATCGTGAACAGAAACAAAATCATATCCAGCGGGCACTACCTGGAGCGCGTTGTAAACCGATTCTTGCCTGGTAGCACCAGACGTTGCAAAGTGAACGGGTTTGTGGAGTACAAGCTTGCCCAAAACACCCTCTTGAACTGCAGCGCGTTTCTCGTCAGAGCAAGCAATCACAATGTGAGCCACGCTGGGAGCGTGATCAAATGCAAGGATTGACCAGCTCATCAGCGGAAGACCGCAGACAGAAATAAATTGCTTGCCGTCAGGGTACCCAAAGCGCTCGCCAATACCGCCGGCCACAATGACGGCAACAGTATCGGCTTTTGCTCCATGTGTAGAAAGGCGAGAAGGACGTGGCTTTGACACGACCTTTGCACAAGTGCCGCTTGCAGCCATTATTCTGACTTACCCCACATTCTGCGGAGACTGTTAGCAAGTGCACCGGGGTTCTCGACACCCAGAGATTTGAGGCTAGACGTATCGTTTTCTGCAACGTGGAGCAGCTGCTGCAGGTTATCGTAGGCGTCAACAATTCTGGCTGCGATCTCATCGTTGACCACGTGAACGCGGGAAAGTGTGCGCAGGCCCAAAGGCTCCATGGACGCATCTTCTCCACGGCCATCGGAGTAGCCAAGAATCTGGCCGACACTCTCTGCGGAACGGAGCTCGGTGTTGGCTGTCTCATGGAAGCGGCGACGGATAGCGCGTGCCTCCTCAGCGGAAGAGTCAACGGCGTAATCGCGAATCATAAGGTTATAGGCCTCGTCGATGCCGCCCAAATATTCCTCACGCTGCATAGCAGTGGTTTTGCCCTCGCTACCCAGCTCCAAAAGGCAGGAGTCAAGCTGATCGGCGGCGCTCATAAGAACCTCAAACAGGTAGAAAATGCCTGCTACATCGCCCAGGGTGACGTAGTTATCAAGCTCAAGAGCGGTTAGGCGTAAAAGCGCGCGATCAAGCTGCTGGCGCGTATTTTGCATAGCAACCGAGAGCTGATTGACGGTAGACATAATGGCTGGTACCGACTTTAGCGGAATAACGTGACCATCAACGTAGACCGTAATCAACGAACGGCGAGAAGACACTGCAATCACAATAGACTTGGTGAGCAAGCTCATGCGAGCGGCAGTACGGTGGCGAGTGCCTGTTTCTGCAGTTGGAAGCGTTGCATCAGGATTGAGGTGGAAGTTGGCGCGCAGAATTCTGGTGAGATCTTTGTCCACCACCACAGCGCCATCCATCTTGCAGAGCTCAAACAATCGATTTGCTGTGAAAGAAACATCAAGTTTGAAACCATCTCCGCCCGCAGCAAGGACGTTTTCTGTATCTCCCACGCAAATGAGGGCGCCCAGACGGCCAGCGATAATCATGTCCAGTGCAACGCGGAGCGCCGTGCCAGGGGCAGTCATCTTCAGAGCTGTGGCAATGCGGTCCTCGTTTTCTGTTGCGCTTGGATCAAGTTGCGTTGGCTCCATGGCTCTCCCTCAATTACTTGCAGCTTACAGGCTGC
>CAUTOT010000104.1:0-4796 GCA_963539765.1 uncultured Atopobium sp.
AAAGTAGATAGCCTTGATTGAAACTTCCGTAGTCCATGAAATGTGAATGCGTTCAAGGAACTAGAGTGCGAATACACCAATAATCGTTGCTTATACGGAAGATGTCATGCCTGATCAAAGCCTCATCATGAGGCGCATTATGCCCATCTGCTTCGGCGCGGGCAGAGTGCGCTCGACCGAGCGCTGTCTTGTGGGTATGTTGCTTCATTCGTGGACAACGATGGTCGGTGCGGATTCTTACATCACAATATGTATAACGTAAATCACACAAGGGCCGTTAGCCATTACAAATATTCCGATAAAGTAAAAGGGACACAATGCATCTCACACGAGTCAAAATCGAGAACCACAGACGCCTCCAGGACCTAGAGTTAGAAGTTCGGCAGCATATGGTGCTCATCGGTCCAAATGACGCTGGCAAGTCGTCGTTGCTGCGCTGTCTCGATCTATTGCTGGGAGCCAGCACAGGGCATCTATACAACCAAATCACACCCGAGGATATTCGCGAGTCGGGTCAGCCGTTTGTTGTTGAAGCTGATCTTTGTGGCTTCTCTGAAGATGAGCAAGCACTGTTTCCTGATGAAATCACTGTCGACCCGACCGGTAACACCGAACAAACACTAACGATCCGCCTTGAAGCCAGCTTCGACGATCTTGAAACACTCTCCGTAACACGCACCGTACCGAACAAAAATACCGGACGGCAGCTATCGCGGGAACAGTTACAGGCCATCGGGTGGACGCTGCTCAATGCCAATGATCGTGCACGCAGCATGAGCAATGACCGGCGTTCTTTGTTGGATGACGTGCTAGCTAATGTGGAACTTGGTGACGAGCAAGCCGACTTTGAAAAGATAATTAAAAAGATTGGCGAGAAACTTCAAAACTCAGTTGCCCTGTCGGAACTCCGAGGTGCGATGGCTGATCAGCTCAGTACAGCGTTGCCAGAGAGAGTTGCACAAGACGATTTGACTTTCGTTCCTGGGGCTGCTGCTGACAATAACGTACTGAAGGGGGTACGCCTTGAAGTCAACAAAAAGTCGATCAGCGAGCAGTCAGACGGCAAGCGTGCCATCTACGCGATTGCCTTGTACGACCTGATCTCAAATGGCGCAAACATCGTTGCGATCGACGAGCCTGAGATCCACCTCCACCCCAGCGGCCAGCGTAGTTTGGCGCGGTTACTGAAGGACGGGAGGAATCAGAAAATCATCGCAACACATTCACCTGAGATTGTGAGTGCTTTTGATCCTGAGCTGATTGTATCTGTCAAAGCTAATGGCAAGGCAGTACAGTCTACACAGGCGTTGCTCGACAACGATCAGCGTGCGATGCTCCGATGGTGGGTGCGTAATAAGCTTGAGCCTTTGACGGCGCGTCATGTCGTGGCTGTCGAAGGGATAGCCGATCGAATCATTCTTGAACGAGTTGCTGAACTGACTGGTAACGATATTGATCGTCTTGGAATTAGCGTCATTGAAGCTGATGGCGCTGGTGACATGAAAGTAATCTGGAAACTATTTGGAGATAACGGATTTAGGGTTCCACTCTCATTGCTCATAGATCGAGATGCTGTTGATAAAACCGCGAATAGCCTTGGTATACAGGAACACGAGTTTAGTAAGAACTCTATCTGGATCTCCGAACAAGATCTCGAAGAAGAATATGTAAAAGCGCTTGACGAGAGTCATCTGTGGGCAACTATGCAATGTAGCGGTGCATTCAATAGAAACGAACTTAAAAATGTAAAGCGCAATGGCGAAAACGGCGCTCCAACCAAAGATGATATTGCAACGTTTTTGCGCAGCAAGAGTAAATATAAAACTCAGGGTGCGATAATGGTCGCAGGTTTGCTTGATGAGTCATCCGCATTAAAAATAAAGAGCATCATGGATTTGCTTAACGACATCGAGAGCGCCTGAAATGCTGGACGTAACGACAAAACAAGCACTCGTCCGAGACTGCCCTGAGCTCTCGCTCCTCATCACTGCACCTGCTGGCTGTGGCAAGACGGAAACCTTGGCATTACGCGTAAAGGGCTTGCTCGATCGACAGGCCGTTAAGGTAACACAGCGTATTTTGGTGACGACATTTACTAATCGTGCGCGCGACAACATGCATGACCGCTTGAGTCACTACCTCACACCGCGCGAGATGCGTGAAGCAGTCACCGTATGCAACTTCCATGGGCTTTCTGCAAGAATCATTCAAGCCCACGGCAACGTTATTGGCCTCGACCCAACGACACTGACGATGCCAAAGAACGATTGGGTTGGCAAGCATTGTCGTAAGCGAGGCCTGGACGGGAAAATGATCAATGACGTACAGAGCAAGATTGGGTCGGTAAAACGCCAAGGATTGACCGATGAGCAAGTTCTAGTAGAACTTCAGCGTTTAGGTAACCATTACGCATTGATGATCGAGGAGCAACGCCAATTAGAGGGCCGCTTGACCTACGACGACCTGCCACGGTTGGCCGAGTTGATCCTTGCCAACGATGAGGTAGCGGCGCTCTACCAGCAGCACTTTGGGGCGATTGTTGTCGATGAGTTCCAAGATTTGACGCCGCAGCAATTGCGGATCGTGCAGCGCATTGGCTACAAGAAAACCACCTACGCAGGCGACCTTGCACAAGGTATCTACACCTTTGCCGGAGCAGAACCGGAGTACATCAAGAAACAACTAAAAGTTGAATGTTCTAACACTATTGAGTTCACTGAATCGTTCCGTTCTTCGCCAGCCGTGCTAGACGCGGTCAATTCGCTCAACAATCTGACTGGTGGACAGGTGCTGACGGCGGCCAACCCAGACTCTTGGCCAAGCGGTGGTCTAGCGGGAATCTTGCATTTTAAGGACGCGAACGAAGAATCTCGCTATATCACGCAACTTTGTGAAGGTATCTTGTCTCAAGAACGGGCTCCTCAGCAACGAATCGGCATTTCTACACGCCTTAAGCGGCGACGCCAGTTTGTCGACGAAATGATCGCAACGAGTGGTCTTCCATACTGTATTTGGGATGACGGTGTGCTTGATAAATCTATAGCAAAGAAAATTCGAAGCATGTTGAGAGGACTCTCGCTGGAGGAGCTTCGCAACGCAGTGGATCCGCTAGAGTTCCTTCGCCA
Source organism: uncultured Atopobium sp. (assembly GCA_963539765.1). Taxonomy (GTDB): domain Bacteria; phylum Actinomycetota; class Coriobacteriia; order Coriobacteriales; family Atopobiaceae; genus Lancefieldella. The sequence continues at coordinate 3,126 of CAUTOT010000104.1, forward strand.
AGCCGTTTCCCTCGACAACGAGCAAGATCCCGATGAGCGAACCGTACTCTCCAGTGCGGTCGACTGGTGCTTAGAACTTTTGCAAAAGAACGTAGCGCCAGATGTTATCCAACGGCTCATCCAAATTGGTGACAATGAGTCGCTCATAACTCGCGCTGGGGTGCATCTGCTTACTGGTCACGCAGGCAAGGGCCAACAGTTTGACTGGATGGTTATCGTTGGTCTTGAGGAAGACTACCTGCCAAGCTACCAGGCAAGACAGGCTGGTAACAAATCCGCGATGATGGAAGAGGAAGCGCGGACACTTGCTGTCATGCTCTCTAGGGCACGTCATGGGGTGTTGGTGACTTCTAGTACTGTCGTGCCCGATGACTATAACCCGAAGCGAGTTAAGCAGGTATCACGCTTTTTGGATAACCTCTCTCCGGCTGTTATGAGTGATCGTCAGCAGATCCATGACTGGCTTAAGAATGCGGATTGGAAGACCATCGCTGCGAAGTAACTCATAGGATACGCTTTCAATTATGCTAGGTAGTCATTGATTATCCAGCTGGGAACGAGCCTTGATGATGAATAAAATGTTGGAAATTCCGCTTTATTCATCATCAAGGCTTTTTGACGGTCGGAGAAGCTGGAGAGGAGTCTAAGCGACCGGAAGTTCCGTGAGGGAAAGGCCCACCCGCAGGTCACCGAGCGCATCCGTCAGGTATTCGATGCCAGCCTCTAAGGAATCCAGCACATCCTCGCCCGCACTGGAGACCACCACCGACGTCACGATGCGCCAGCCCGCCTTGTCGTTTGAAGGCCCACTGAACCTGCCTAACCCAACAGCCTGTGCTCCCTCATGGCTCCCAGCGAGCGCCACTCTGCCCCGCCCGGATGCAGGCACCACGCCCACTGTAAACCCGCCCGCATAGTAGGGACGCGCAAACCCCAAATCTGGGTCAAGTGCACGCCCATCAGTAGAGTCGTCACGAGTGGGGGAGCCCAAGAAGGTGCATACTGCATCCAAAATCTGCCGTTGGGATGCGCCGCCCGGCACCTGAGCCACGTCAACCCGCACGCTCAGAAGCAAGTCAAGGTCGGCACGTTGGAAGGTTTCGGAGGGCATGTAATCAAAACTCATGCTCCCACTTTAACTGCGTTTTAAACCGCGAGCAGGTCGTTTTTTGCCGAACAGATGGAAAAAACACACCTGCTCGCGCATGTAACTATATATGTAAATGCCCATGTAACAGCGTGGGTAACCGAGCAATTAATCTGGCGATCTAAGAAGAAGTTATGGGCTCTTCCACGATCAACGCCAGCGATTCGTAGGGACGCAGCGTAACCTCAACCTTGTGGGGATCGGGGCCGGAAACACCGCTAATACGACCGAGCGAATTCTTGTAATTACACAAAAACACCCGTGCAGACTGCGCTTCCGCTGGAGTTCGCGAGCCTTCACCGCCGGCGAGCGCATCCAGAACCTCGCCCGGCATGAACTCGGCAGGAACACGCACCGCCGTCTCGTCCCCAAAGAAATTATTGAGCACCAACAGCCGCGTGCGCGTGCCTTTAGCGATATGTTCACGCAGGTACCCGAAGACCCGCTCATGGTTGAGCGCATAGGGCGCATAACTGCCCTCAGAAATCACCGGGTACTGCCCGCGCAGGCGAATCAGCTCGCGA
>CAUTOT010000105.1:0-4787 GCA_963539765.1 uncultured Atopobium sp.
CGCCTTGAGTTAGAACCAACAGAGCTCTCAGAAATAATCTTGAAGAGGCCAAGGTCGGCAGTGTTGCGTGCATGAGTACCACCGCAGAGCTCGCGAGAGAATGGAGCATCTTCTGCGCCAGCAGAGACAACACGTACGACATCGCCGTACTTCTCGCCAAAGAGTGCAACAGCGCCAGCAGCCTTTGCGTCCTCGATGCTCATGATCTGAGTGACAACAGGCTTAGCGGCAAAAATCTCTGCATTTACCATGCCTTCAATACGATCAAGCTCATCTTTGGTAAGAGCCTCAAAGTGCGTAAAGTCAAAGCGCATGCGATCTGGAGCAACAAGAGAACCAGCCTGGTTAACGTGGTCACCCAAAACCTTTTTGAGGGCTGCGTCAAGTAGGTGAGTTGCGGTGTGGTTGCGGCGGATTAGCTCACGACGACCAGCGTCGATAGCTGCGGAGACAGAGTCACCAACAGAGATGGTGCCCTCCTCTACCACGCCAACGTGGGACTCAAGGCCGCCGTCACGGTGCTTGGTGTCAGTGACGTGAACGTAGAGACCAGGAGCTGTCAGCTTGCCGGTGTCCCCTACCTGGCCGCCCATCTCTGCATAGAAAGGCGTGCGGTCAAGCACAACCTCAACCTCAGAGCCAGCAGCAGCGGACTCAACCTCCTGTCCATCCTGAACAAGAGCAACAACACGAACGCCGGAGAGCTCATTGTTGTCGTAGCCGTCAAAGACGGTCTCATCAAGGCGGTCAGAGAGTGCAACCCAGATGCTCTGAGCGTTACCCCAGGCATCGCGGTTAGCAGACTTACGGGCGCGCTCACGCTGCTCAGTCATTGCAGCATCAAAGGCGTCCATGTCAACAACGTGACCTGCATTTGCAGCAATCTCACGAGTAAGATCAATAGGGAATCCGTAGGTATCGTGCAGAAGGAAGGCAACCTCACCAGAAAGCTGTGCGCCATCCTCAAGCTGCTCAAGCTCTGCAGTAAGTTTAGACTCGCCTGCGTCAAGCGTAGCGCCAAAGCGCTCCTCTTCTGCAGTCAGAATGCCGTCGATAAGAGCGCTCTTCTCGACAAGCTCTGGGTACTCTGCGCCAAGCAGAACAGCAACCTCATGTGCGTACTCTGCCATAAAGGTGCCCTGAATGCCCAGTAAGCGGCCGTGGTAGACAGCGCGACGGAGCAGGCGGCGAAGAATGTAGCTTCTACCCTCGTTACCAGGGAGAATGCCGTCACCAATCATAAAGGTAACTGCACGAGAGTGGTCTGCAAGGATACGCAGGCTGCGGTCAATCTCATCAGTTGAGTGATACTTCTTACCAGAGAGTTTCTCGCCCAAAGAGATGAGGGTACGCATGATGTCACCCTCGTAGTTGGTGCCCTCATGCTGCATGATAGCTGCGATACGCTCAAGGCCCATGCCGGTATCGATGTTGCGATGAGGAAGCTCAGGCAGAGAACCATCTTCCTGGCGATCAAATTGAGTAAAGACGAGGTTCCAGAACTCAAGGTAACGGTCACCGTCGTCTCCAGGAGCCTCTCCCTCAAACTCAGGACCCTGGTCAAAGTAAATCTCAGAGCAAGGACCACAAGGACCAGTTGGACCAGCTGCCCAGAAGTTGTCTTCCTCGCCCAGACGGGTGATGTGATCTTCTGCTACACCAAGAGACTTCCAAATCTCAATTGCCTCATCGTCGTCAGTAAAAACAGTAAAGTACAGGCGATCAAGAGGCAGGCCAAGGTGCTCTGGAGAAGAAATAAACTCCATTGCCCAGGTGCATGCATCGCGCTTGGTGTAACCACCAAAGGAGAAGTTACCCAGCATCTCAAAGAATGAGAGGTGGCGTGAGTCACCAATGTTGTCAATATCGTTAGTGCGAAGGCACTTCTGGCAGGAAGTTGCGCCAATCTCCTTCATAGTCTTGATGCCCTGGTAATACTCCTTGAACTGGTTCATGCCAGCATTAGCAAGAAGCAGCGAAGGGTCAGAAGGCACCAGAGATGAAGAAGGATAGCGCTTGCAACCCTTGCTCTCAAAGAAGCTTAGGAAGTCATCACGAATCTCTGCTGTTGTCATTGTTTTATAGTCAGCCATAAAGTACTTCTCCGTATTCAAATAACTACTCTTTTGTACTGTCTGAGTCTACCGCATCTGACGATGGTTTATCTGGTTCCTTAGTAACTTCTTGAGTATTCCTAAAAAGTAACTGAGAAAAATCATGTCCAAGAATCTTGGGCGCGGGAGCTGAAGACTTGCTGCGCACATGAGCTGTAGTGTCTTGATCAACAAGACGCGACTCCTCAAAGAACTTCGGATCGTCCAGAGCGTCATATTCTGGAAGGATGGCGCCTGTCTCATCCACATACTGGGTAGAGTTAAAAAGCGCGCCATTTGGCGAGACGATCTGTCTGCCCGAATACTTCTCAAAGAAGTACACAAAGATGCCCCTCAGTGCTGCTGTCAAAGGTATGGCAAGAATAGTTCCAACTACTCCGCCAAGAGCGCTGCCAATGACAATACCAACGAGCGAAAGACCCGGGTGAACTTTAACGCTCGTTGCCATAACCAAAGGTGAAAGCACGTTATCAACAACGTTTTGTGCAACCATCAAGATAACGATAGTCCATACGGTCATGACAGGGTCTACCAAGATGCTCAAAATAAGTGCAATACCTGCCGAGAAAACCGGTCCAACTACAGGAATAATATGGAAGATTCCTGTAACCATGCCAATAAGAGCGGCATAAGGGTTGCCTAAAATCAGACACCCAAAGTACACAAAAATGCCATTAACCGCAGAGGTAATGATAGTGCCTCGCATATATCCACTGGTAGATCTACTTAAGATTGCAAGAATAAGTCTGAACTCATTCTCTTTTTGAGGGCCAGCAATAATAGCCATCTCACGGACAATAACTGGATAATCTTTAGCCAACCAATAGGCAAGAACCAGGCCTAAGAAAAAGACCATGAGTTGGTTTGCCATAGAAGAGATGTTGCCTAAAGCAGATGTGGAAAGCCAACTCAAAATACCAGAAGCAACTGATATTCCAATACTTGATGCCTGTTCAATTGCAAGTTCTACTGTCTGTCTAACAGCAGGGTTACTTTGAGTGTCAAAGTTCTGCCAAAACTCCCTTGCCATTGCTCCTATCTGGCTTGCATACGAAGGAGCGTTTCTGAGTAGCGTAGTAAGCTCAAATACCAATGGCTGCGCAATCAAAATCAAAAATCCTACCAGCACAATGAGCGTAAGAACAAGCGCGATAAGAGCGGAAATGCCACGAGGCACCCCCCTGTCTTCAAGCCAATTGGTAACAGGGCTACAGACAAACGCAACAATTGCGCCAATGGCGAGCAGCTCAACAGCCTGTCCCAGGATGCCAAGAACATACAGTGCAAGTGCAAACAATGCAGCCAGACCAATGACTGTCCACACCATTAAGCCACGTTGTTTCCATTTTTGAGCTGAATCGGAGAAGTTTTGATGCTTTTGATCCATTAACGATTCACGCTTTCTGGGTCAATCTTTTCTTGGATACGCTTTAAGGTGCGACGAAGCAGCCTTGAAACCTGTACCTGAGAGATATTAAGTTTCTCCGCAATCTCTACCTGAGTAAGACCTTCAACAAAACGCATACGAATAATCTCTTGCTCTCGTGGCGAGAAGTCTCTAATGGCCTCTTCAAGAACAATGCGGTCATCAGAACCAGCAAGATCCTCATCTTCGGTCACATACTGATCAATGATTGAAGGAGTCTCGTCGCCATCAGCGCCAGAGCCGCCTCCCTCAAGAGGAACAGAGCTATAAGCGCTAGAAGACTCCATAGCCTCAAGAACCTCTTCAACATTAGTATCAAGACGCTGGGCAATCTCTTCAATTGAAGGGCTTCTTTGCAGCTCTTTAGTCAAATCATCAGTGACTTGATTAATCTTGGACGAAAGCTCCTGCAAACGGCGAGGAACACGTACTGACCAGCCTTTATCGCGGAAGTGACGCTTGATTTCTCCCATGATGGTTGGCGTTGCATATGTTGTAAATTCAAGACCACGATCAGGCTCAAACCTATCAATTGCCTTGATAAGTCCAATGGTTCCCACCTGAATCAAATCATCAAGGGGTTCTCCACGGTTTTTAAACTTGGAGGCCAAAAAGCGCACGAGGTTTAAGTGACTCACAATAAGCTGGTCTCTTACCTCAGGGTCTTTTGTTTCTTTATATTGGGCAAAGAGCTTGCGTGTTCTATCTTTATCCCAGGCTGGGGTACCTTTAGAAGCACGACGAGCAGCTCTTCTTGCGGCTTTCTGCTCTTCTGCAGATGCCTGTCCTGCCTCGTTTGCTTCAGGTTTAGGCATGTGCACCGCCAGAAATCTTCACAAGATGAAGTGTGTAACCGTCGTCACTGAGCTCAAACTGGTCACAAATAGCAGAGAGCAGTAGCTCTACAAGCTCAAGTGGCTGAGAATTATCTGTCTCAGACTCAACTGGATCTTCGTCACCCAAATCAAAGTCAATAGCCATAGCATTGTCTTCGAGGGTAAACGTAATATCTACGGATTCATTTTGAGTGCCACACGCAAAGACAAAGCCCTCTTCAGCGGCCATTTTGACATCTTCAAGCTCATCAACATTCATCTTGCACAAAACGGCAAGATTTGCAGCCATCATTCTGACTGAACGAGCAAATGTTGGATCTGCTGGAGCGGAAAGCTCAACAATTTTTTGTGTCATATCAATCTACTCCTCAGTCTTCTGAGAAGACTCAGAACCATACTCAATATAGAACT
>CAUTOT010000106.1:0-4782 GCA_963539765.1 uncultured Atopobium sp.
CGGCGACAAGATGAAGCCTGCCGACCCTAACCGTAAGGGCGGAGCAACACCCGCAAGGCTGCGCGTTGAGCTGTCTAACGGCATCGTGGTCGAGCGTAAGGGTAAAAACGGCTCGCTCCACGTTACCGACACGACAGGCAAGAAAGCCGGCCAGCAATTACTGAACGACTTCATCAGCCAGCTAGCACTTAATATTCCGCGCTTTATGAACGGAACAGATGCCGACAAAGCAACCGCGCTCCTGCAGACACTTGGCATTGACGCGGAACTTGCAAAGATTGACGGTTCAATTCGCGCAACCTTTCAAGATAGGCAGCTGGTTGGTCGAGACGCCAAGGCAAAGCGCGCACACGCCGAGAAGCTTCCACACCATGACGACGCACCCGCGGAGCCTGTAAGCGCTGCCGAGCTTATCCAGGAACAGCAAGCAATCCTGGCACGCAACGGCGAGAAGCTGAAGGCCAAGCAAGACGCGGAAGACACCCAAAAGAAAGCGGAGTTTGCACGTACGGCGGTAAGTGCCTCTAATATGCGCGTTGCAGATCTAGAAGCACAACTCAAAGAAGCACGCGCCGAGCTAGCTAGACGCACGAAAGAAGCTGAGGAAGCTGAAGAAAAGGCGAAGGTTCTAGCGCAGAGCACAGCCGAGCTGGTTCTTGAAAGCACTGAAGAAATTGAATCGTCCATCGCAAACATCGAGACAATTAATAACAAGGTGCGCGATAACCAAGCAAAGGCGGAAGCAGACGCGGAAGCCGTACGCGTGGAGCAAGAGTACGACGGTCTCACACAGAAGCTCGAAGACTTGCGCGCAAAGCGTCGCGGACTTCTTGACGGCGCACCACTGCCACTGCCAGATCTGTCCATTGACGACGAAGGCGCACTCACCTACAAGGACCATACATGGGGCGACATGAGTGGAGCAGAGCAGTTGGTCGTAGCCACGGCGATTGTTCGCGCCACCAAGCCAGAGTGTGGCTTTGTTCTGGTCGATAAGTTGGAGCAGTTCGACACCGACGAGCTTGTGAAGTTCGGCGAGTGGGCGAAGGGCGAGGGTCTGCAGATTATCGGCACCCGCGTGGCCACAGACGACTCCTGCACCGTTGTAATTGTAGACGGTCGCATTGAGGGTCAAGACCTCGCAGAGCCAACTCCGGAGAAGTCTCACGCGCTTGATTGGGACGGAGACGCCGCCCAGCCAACCACACAGGCACAGCCAGAAGTTCAACAGTGGAAGGGACTGTAATGGCACAGTTTAACGTTATTAGCGGCGTGCAGCGTACCGCAATTAAAACGCTGATTTATGGACCCGAGGGCATTGGTAAATCAACTCTCGCGGTCATGTGGCCAAACCCAATCTTCATCGACTTGGAAGGCGGCACAAACCAGCTTCCGGTCGTACGACTTGAAGCACCTTCAAGCTGGTCGATGCTTCGTGCAGAACTTACGGCCATCAAGAACCGCGAGGTTCCTTGCTCTACGGTAGTTATCGACACCATGGACGCAGCGGAGCGCATGTGCGCGGAGTATATCATGGCGCGAGACGGTAAAAAGAGCATTGAGGAATGGGGTTACGGCAAGGGTTACACGATTCTCCAGGAGGAGTTTGGTCGCCTACTCGACTACCTCACGGACACCGCGGCTTCAGGCATTAACGTTGTAGTCCTGGGACACTCAACCATGCGAAAGTTTGAACGCCCTGACGAGTCAGGCGCCTATGACCGCTTCGAGTTGAAGCTCACGAAGCAAGTCTCGCCCATGGTAAAAGAGTGGGCGGACATGGTGCTCTTCTGCGATTACAAGACCTACGTCGAGACAAACAAGGCCGGCAAGGCTAAGGCCACAGGCGGAGCGCGTGTTATCCGCACTACCCACGCGCCAACATGGGACGCAAAGAACCGCTTCGGACTACCTGACGAGCTACCACTAAAGCTAGGCGAGATGCCTGTACAGTTGGGCGAGGTTATTCCAGATATGGTGGCAGAGCAGGCGGCAGCCGTTCCTGTGGCACCACAGACCGCGCCAGCCGCGCCAGCCGCGCCTGTACAGGCTGAGCCGACCACAACACCAACCACAACAAGCGAATACACCGCGCCGGACTATCCAGAGCGTATGAAGAAGCTTGTAGATCTGATGGTGGCAAACAAGGTCACAGACGCAGAGCTTCGCGACGCCGTCGGAAAGACAGGCAACTTCCCTGCGGAATGCTCGCCTGTGGACTACCCGGAAGGGTTTGCGGATTACCTTGTCAGTGGCTGGGACACTGTCATGAACAAGTACATCCTGCCTGCGCGTGCCATTGAAGCGGCGAAGAGTGCGCCTGTTCCATTCAATTAAATCGGTATTTATTAGCTAGAAAAGGAGATAAAAATGGCTAGTACAAAAGGTTACGCAATCGGCTGGGACGACGAGATTATCGACCCAGGAGAGCCAGAGTTTATTCTGCTCACGCCTGGCGTCTACGACTTCACCGTCACAGGCTTTGAGCGTGGACACTTCGACGGCAGTGAGAAGATGGACGCTTGTTCCATGGCAAAGCTGACGCTTAGATGTTCAAACGGCATCCAGGAGACCACGGTATTTACTAACTTGTTCCTGTCCAGTGCGGTAGCTTTCAAGCTTTCAAAGTTTGCCAAGTCCATCGGTGACATGTCCGCGGAAAATACCACAGGCCAGAAGTTCCACGTTGACTGGAACAACATCATCGGCAAGCGCGGCAAGTGTAGGATCAAGACGCGCGTTTACAACGGCAAGGACTACAACGAAGTGGACGACTTCATCGTTCCAGATCCAGCAACCGCACCAGCACCTGCCGCAGCACCCGCTCCAATGCCACAGGCTGTACCACTGCCCAACTATTATGCTCAACCACAAACACAGCCACAGGCACAGCCAGCGTACGCACAGCCACAGCAGGCCACAATTCCTGCCCAGAGCGTTGTACAACCTCAGCAGGTAGCACCACAGCCTAGCCAATATCAGGGGTTGTAATTATGGAGCTGAGACCCTATCAGGTCGAGGCGGTGGAGTCAGTATTCAAAGAGTGGGAGCAAGGTCGAAAGCGCACGTTGCTGGTTCAAGCAACTGGAACGGGTAAGACCATATGCTTCGCAGAGGTCGTCCGTCGTGTGGCATCACGCGGCGGGCGTTCCCTTATCCTGGCACACCGCGGTGAGCTCTTGGAGCAAGCCGCGACGAAGATTGAGCAAACCGCCAATCTGAAGTGTGCACTCGAAAAGGCTGAGAATACTAGTCTCAACTCGTGGACGTCGGTCACGGTCGGCTCGGTTCAAACGCTTATGCGCGAGAGCCGGCTCTCTCAGTTTAGACCGGATGCCTTCGACTGCATTGTGGTTGATGAAGCTCACCACACGCTGGCGGAAGGCTACACCCGCATCCTCGACCACTTTGAGAGCGCCAACGTTTTGGGCGTTACCGCAACCGCTGACAGAGCAGACCGCAAAGACCTCGGCGAAGTATACGACTCCATCGCTTACGAATACGACATGGCGCACGCCATCAATGATGGTTACTTGTGTCCTATCGAAGCCGAGATGGTACCTCTACAAGTTGACCTGTCGAGCGTGTCAGTAACACACGGTGATTATCAAGCGGGACAGCTTGGAGACGCGCTTGAGCCGTATCTGGACGCCATCGCGGACGCTATGGTTACGCGCTGCCAAGACAGGCGCACAGTGGTGTTTCTACCGCTCATCAGAACAGCTAAGAAGTTCACCGAGAAGCTTATCGAGCGCGGGCTCACGGCTTGCGAAGTGGACGGACAAAGCGAAGACCGCGAGGAGATACTTTCGGACTTTAACCGCGGAAAGTATCAAGTACTCTGCAATTCAATGTTACTGACGGAAGGCTGGGATTGCCCCGCGGTGGACTGTATTGTGTGCCTTCGTCCAACCAAGAGCAGAAGTCTATACGTTCAGATGGTTGGCCGTGGCACGCGTCTTTCGCCTGAGACAGGCAAAGAGAAGCTTCTTCTGCTCGACTTTCTGTGGATGACCGGACGCCACAATCTCGTGCGCCCGGCGGCGCTCTTCGCCACATCTGACGAAGTGGCCAAGCGCATAACCGAGATGACACAAGAAGCAGAAGGCGCTATAGATCTTCTAGGCGCAGAACCAATCGCCGAGCAAGATGTTGCCCTTGAGCGTGAGCTTGCAGTGGCGGCAGAGCTTGAGCGTATGCGCAAACGCAAAGCGCAATTCGTGAACCCTCTGCAGTACGCGGTCAGCATTTGCGATCTTGATCTGCAGACCTTTGAGCCATCGTTTGCGTGGGAGGAAAACCCCGCCACAGATGCGCAGTCCAAGCAGCTGGAGAAGCTTGGTATTGACCCGGCTGGCATGACGCAGGGATATGCGGAGCTGGTGCTGAAGAAAGCACACGAGCGTATCGACGCACATCTGGCCACGCCTAAGCAAGTGCGCATGTTAGAGCGTAAAGGCTTCCAGCATCCGGGGCTTTGGACGTTTGAGCAAGCCAGCCACATGATGAGCCGCTTGGCCATGAACCGCTGGATTGTCCCACGTGACATTAACCCCGCAACATATGATCCAAACAACTGAAAGGAAAAACAATGCTAACTAATAGAAAGGCTAAACCATGAAGAAACTTCTTCAATGGCTGGCTGTTTGCGTATTCGCGGTGCTGGTATGCGTGCCAGCTCTCGCACAGGCTCAGACCGTGCCGACCACAATCACCAGCTTTAGAGTCACCGACAAAAACAAGCAGGACTTAACCTCTGCATTCACGAACCAAGACATCTAC
>CAUTOT010000107.1:0-4755 GCA_963539765.1 uncultured Atopobium sp.
AAGCCAAGAATTCTGCAAGTAAGTGCTCGTAGAATGGGTCAACACGCAGGATATTAGCGGTTACGTAGGACACGATTGCAACTGCTGACATGGCCATAAGAGCCTCGAGAGACCCTGTGAGCTCAAATATAAGCACTACTCCGGTTACAGGAGCCCTTACTGCTCCAGCAAAAATGCCCGCAACGCCCATGGCAATGAAGTTTGGTGCATACGCCATGGGAATACCAAAAACATGGGTTGCTACCAGGGCAAACAGTGTTCCAACAAGTGTTCCCATAACAACCATTGGAAAGAGAGTTCCTCCAGGCGTTCCTGCAGCAAAACACGTTGTGGTAAAGAAGTATTTGCCCAGTAAAAGCGCTATAACCATTAGCTCGGTAAGCGTTGCTGGCTCTTTGATTTTCTCGATAATGGCGTCGCCACCGCAAAGAAGGTCTGGCCAGGTAAAAGCCATAATTCCCGCAAGCATAAACGGAATAACAAGCCTTGAGAAAGGCACAAACTTGTCAATCTTCTTATAAAGATCTTGTGCGAAGAACATTCCTTTATTGTGAAGCGCGCCTAATAAACCGCAGATAAAGCCTACGATTAAGACAAACGCAAAGTCAACATGAGGCAGCGGCGCCACGTATGGAAGCTGAAGAACTGGCTTCATTCCAAGGACGTTAGAAACCAGGAAGTCAGCGCCTACTGAAGCGGTCATTGCCGAGATAATCAGTGGAGCATGAAACTCTTTTTGGATCTCTTCGATAGCAAAAAGTGTGCCGGTGAGAGGGGCATGAAAAGCGGCTGACATACCCGCAGCTGCACCACAGGTTACCAGAAGACGTTCTTCTCCCCTTTTGCGCTTGAGGAACTTTGAGACCGCTTTACCAGAAACAGCGCCCAACTGGACTGCTGGACCTTCTCGACCCATAGAGAGGCCGCCAAAGGCCACCAGGACGCCCTGGATAAACTTAACGGGAAGAACTCGATACCAAGGCATATCGGCAGATCCCATGACCTCAGCATTGGTCTGAGGGATTCCAGAGCCAGCGGTGTAGGGTTCAAACTTCATAAGCAGACAAACGACCACCATCAGGATGAGCAGTATGCCAAACCAAAGAGCCATATACGGCCAATTACCTGCGATTGATTGAGTAATAGAGCGCATTTGAGCTTCTGCAAAAGAAAGACAAAGGCGATACAGCGTGACAACGCCACCACCCATAAGGCCAACAAGCAGGCCTTCTCCAATGAGAGCAACCTGAAACCTACGAGAAAAATGACGCTCAATAACGTTTGTCTTATGTTTGAGATGAAACGCCACAATCTCCCCTAGCAGTTTATGGTTAATAAAAAGCACGTAAAGCGTACTTGGATATTGTACGACTTTACGTGCATGTAGTTAAAACTTTGTACAAAAATTGTACGTAGAAGAGTGCACCTGGTGTCCCTGGCTATTGATTAGCCGGAGAATGGTCCTCCACCATAGCAGGCATAAACAGGACCCTCGATAACACCAACAGACTCGTTAGCAGCGTGAATCATGCGGCCACCGCCAATGTAGATTCCAACGTGCTCATAGCCTGCACGAGTAAAGATGATGTCGCCATAGTTAAGCTCATCCATGGAATCATGCCAGTTACCAGCAGCGCGAATAGCACGGCCAATGGTTCCTGCGGTACCTGCACGGTAGCCGAGGAAGCAGTAGTAGACCAGACCACCACAGTCAAAGCCAGAAGCAGGAGAAGCTCCGCCCCAAACGTATGGATAGCCAATGCAAGCATAAGCTGTAGCAACGCCACCGCCTGCAGCTGGGTAGCCACCGCCACCGCCGGAGTATGATGACCCACCACCAGAATTAGAACTGCTGTTGGAGCTGCTGGAGCTGCTGGAGCTAGAAGAGCTGGAACTTGAAGAGTTAGAGCTGGAATCGTTAGAGGAGCTATCGTTAGACTCTGAGCTGCTAGAAGGAGTCTCACGAGTAACAGTCTCAATTGCATAAGCAACGTTGTTATTAGCTGATGCAGCCTCCTGAGCAGCAAGCTGTGCTTTTACCTCAGCATCAAGGGAGTCATAGTAAGCCTTAGCCTCTGCAACCTGGCTCTGAAGACCATCTGCGGTAGTCTTCATCTCAGCGACCTGAGCCTGAAGGTTCTCCTGCTCAGCCTGAAGCTCAAGCTGCTGAGCCTGAAGCTGGTCACCAAGAGCCTTGACGGTATTGATGGAGTCAGCCTCCTGCTTGCTGGTGCGGTCCATATAGTAGACGCGGCTGACAAAGTCCTCTGGGCTAGATGCTCCAAGGAGGAAGTCCAAAGTCTCCTGTGGGCCTGCCTTATAAGCACTCTTCATTGCTGCAGAAAGGACAAGACGCTGCTTATTGAGCTGGTCTGTAGTCTCTGCAATCTGCTCCTGAACCTCACCAATTTTGTTGTTGGTGGCGTCAAGTGCATAGGTTTTCTCGTTAAGGTTATCCATGGCCTCTGCAAGAGCTGCACCAAGAGAGTCTAGCTGAGCAGATGCGGCCTCAAGATCGCTTTGTGGGTCTGCGAATAGCTTGGCTGGGGTAAGCAGCGTAGCAGCTACACCAAGACCTGCAAATAAGAGAGCGTCTCGTCTTGTGAAAGATCGGCGCTGTGACATATAAGCTCCTTCCGCAAAGCACGAAATCAATTGGGCAACGTGTTGCTTTGCTTTGCCATCTAGGATAGCTCATTTGATAAAAAATCAAAGTCAACTCGCCGATTTCTTAGCGAGAAACCCGTGTAAACAGGAAGCTACCCTATCGAGTATTTGAATAGTTTACCCTGAAAATGACATTTCATACAAATTTCAAAGACTATTTGTGCAGTTATATAGCATGGAGCGGGCAAATATCATTGCATAAATTTATATTTGACCTGCAATTATGGAGAAATTCTATGTATTGCAAACAAGCTTACAGTGATTAACAAAATGCTTATGTAAATAAGACAAATGGCCGACAAGCACGTAGTCTTGCCAGCCAAAATTGTCAGGTTAACGTAAGTCTGATGTAAGTGATTTAGCTTATTGAACCTTAATAAGGGTGTAGACTTCTTGGTCAAAGCACTTGCCAATAATCTCCCTTGGGTGCAGGTAGCAAAGCTCAAGCGCAAATGCAAAGCCAGCCACTTTTGCACCGGCCTTCTCGGCAAGTTGAGCACAAGCAACGCAGGTGCCACCAGTAGCAACCAGGTCGTCAGCAATAAGAACAACGTCGTCAGAAGTAAGAGCATCGGTGTGAATTTGAAGCTCGCTGGTACCGTACTCCAGGTCATAAGCCTGTGCGTAGACCTCACGAGGTAGCTTGCCTGGCTTACGAGCAGGTACAAAGCCTGCACCCAGTTTGTAGGCTACAGGGGTTCCAACAAGAAAACCACGAGCCTCAGCACCAATAACCTTGGTGATTCCTGCATCAGCAAAGTGCTCTGCAATGTCATCAACAACTGCGTGGAAGCACTCAGGATCTTTAAAAAGTGGAGTTACATCTTTAAAGATAACGCCTGGCTCTGGATAATCAGGAATGCTAATGATATGACTCTCATAATCATACGTAGACACAATGTCCTCACATTCAATATCAAAATCAATGAATAGTTATATATACCTAGATTACTCGTCTAGGTGCATATCCTTAAAAGATTCACGAACTAATTTAGTGATAAGTTCATTTCTAACCGCATTGGTGAGGCCTAACATGCGGGTAAGAGCAGCCATAAACTTCTGACGAGTCTCGTCAGTATGGTCAACCTCAACTCCCCCGCCTTTTTTAGCGTATACGACAAGCGACTTGGCAAACATACTAGACTCTCGGTTTGCGGCCATAACGTATTGACGCAGGTTTTTGGGCTCAAAACCAAAGTGACGAAGCTCGCTACAAAGACGGATGAGCGTAAGGTCTTTGCCGTCCACAAGATCTCTACCATGTGGAGAGCGCTTTAAGGCAATAACGCCTGCCTCGGAAAGCTGACGAACAAAGCCTACAGAACATCCCACAATCTCTGGAATGCGATCAATAGCGTGATATTTCTGAACAACCTCAGGATCATCTACAGGCACAACAATGGCATCAGCATGCGTTGCACCAAGAATTGCCTGAGATACTTGCTTTCCATCAAGCTGAGGTTGAGCCTGGCGAGAAGAACTTTGAGCTTCAGGTGTAGTCTGAGCATCAGATACGCTAGCCTCGTCAGTCTGACTCTGGACCTGTTGTTCAGCTTCAGGGTTTTTATCTTGTCTATCAAGCTCTTCTTTAATAACTGAGAGCGGCATAAAACGGCTTTTCTGCAGATACAGAATAGTCTCAAGACGCTTAACATCTTTTTGAGAATACAGACGATAACCACCAGCAGTTCTGGTGGGAGTAAGTAAGCCCTCATCCTGCAGATATCTAACTTTAGAAACACTCAAGTCAGGATAGAGAGTCTGTAATTTCTTGACTACTTTACCAATGGTAAGAAAGCCTGAATCAGCCATAAAGCTATCCTTTAACCTTAAGCTGAAACTCTACTGGTGTGGAAGACCATGCGGAAAGTGCCAATCTGAATGGTTGAACCATCACGCAGGGTAGCTTTGTTAATGATGGCGCCATCAACCCAGGTACCATTGAGAGAATCAAGGTCTTCAATAGTTGCATAACCAAGGGCAAGATTTGAGAGGTCAATGGTGGCATGATTTCTAGAAACGGTCATGTCATTCAAGAAAACGCTACTCTTTGGATCTCTACCAAGAGAAATCTGTGGAAGATTGAGC
>CAUTOT010000108.1:0-4719 GCA_963539765.1 uncultured Atopobium sp.
GTCCTTAGTGGCCTAGGTCTTTATTAAATTCGTCCAAGTTTTGGGACGCAGTTCACAATGGCGAGAAGAGGCTTTTTCTTGTGATTTTTGATGCGGTGTCCCGCCTGGCGGCACGTTGATCCAACGGTGCCTTAGTCCAGCAGCACGCCTTCAACTGCAGAGGCGGAGCCGTCGAGGACGTTGCACTTTTGGATCTGGTGAACAAACCAAGTACGGAATGCCTTTTGGTCGACGCCCACACATACAGTTGCGTTGGGTTTCTCGCCAAGGTATCCGGCCAGGTCAACGACGGTGCAACCACTTGTCAGAGCGCCAGCGCACTCGACGTCCACAAACACATCTTTGGTCTCAAACATCTGGGGCGCCAGCAGGTAGGCCACGGCCGTTGGATCGTACATGCTGAAGCCCTCCTCCTGGTAGTAGACTCGGTAGTTGAGCAGCAGCTTGACCAGCATGTCACCACTCTTGCCGGAGTTCTGGATGTTCTCGATGTCCTCGGGCATCACGCGAGCGGCGTCACCCACCTCAAGGCCAA
Organism: uncultured Atopobium sp.; assembly: GCA_963539765.1. Lineage (GTDB taxonomy): Bacteria > Actinomycetota > Coriobacteriia > Coriobacteriales > Atopobiaceae > Lancefieldella. The sequence continues at coordinate 536 of CAUTOT010000108.1, forward strand.
CCATGGCCACGTGAACGCCGGATGCAAAGACAATCTTTGCCGCCTCGGGGTCAACGCCCACGTTGAACTCGGACATGACGCCAAGGTTTCCGCGGGTCAGAGCGCCGCCCATCATGACAATGCGGTCGATATGCTCCTTGACCTGTGGGTATGCTTTCAGCAGCAGCGCAATATTGGTCAGAGGACCAAGCGTCACCAGCGTGGTTTTCTCGCCAGCAGAAGCGCCTTCCATAATGACGCGACGCTGTGCCTCAAGTGCGGTTTCTTCAAGAAGACAGTCCGGCTGAATGCCGTCAAATTCGTAGCCTCTCATGCCCGAAGCACCGTGGACATCGCTTGCGTCCATGGGCTTTCTGAGCAGCGGCTCGGCAGCACCGCGCGCAACAGGCACGTGCTGGTTCCAGAATTTGAGCAGCTTAAGGGCGTTGTTGGTGACGTTCTCTATGCCAACATTTCCGCTGACAGTAGTAATAAGCTTGATATCCAGCGCCTTTGCGGCCAGGGCAAAACCCAGGGCGATAGCGTCGTCGATGCCTGGATCTGTGTCGATGATGACGCGCGTCTTAGTTGAAAGCGTTGTCATAAGTCTCCTTTGTACGTTTGAGCTGCGTGTGGACTGCGAATTATGAAGCAACAATCACTGCAATTTTAGCCTAAAACTCAACTACCTGCTGATACGTTGGAATTGATTGCTGAGCGCCAACCTTAGTGGTGGCAAGCGCAGCGGCCTTCGCGGCCACGTCGAGAGCCTGCTTGATATCGTGCCCCTCTAGCTGCCCCGATGCCTGGAACGCAGCAAGCGTACCCATAAACGTGTCGCCCGCACAGGTAGTATCCACGGTGTCCACACGATAGCATTCCTGCTGGTACACGCCGTGTGAGTCGGCAGCAATAGAACCCTTGGAACCCAGCGTCAACACCGCAGTTGCCACGCCACTTGCAAGCACCTTCTGCACTGCAGCCTCGGGATCTGCCAGTGGGCTGATCTTGCCCTCGCCAAACAAATCTGCAAACTCAATCTCGTTCAGGCAAAGCACGTCCACGCTGGCGAGAAGACCGGTGGTCATGGTAGCTGATGGCGATGGGTTCACCATCGTATAGAGCCCCAGCTCATGCGCGTGCCTGATAAGCTCAAACGTGGTCGACAACTCGCACTCGAACTGCGTCAAGAACACATCACCCGGCTCTGCAATGCGATCGAGCACCGCTTTTACGTCGTCGGTTGTGCGAACGTAATTAGCGCCGTGGTCCAGAATAATGCGGTTATCGCCGCCCACGCGCACGATCACAGCAACACCCGTGGAGACTCCAGACAGCTCATCTACCTGCTCTGCATTGACTCCGTAGCCAATAAGCGACTGTTTGAGATCTTGTCCAAACGAGTCGGCACCAACCGCGCCAATCATGTGAACGTCCGCACCCATTCGAGCTGCAGCAACAGCCTGATTGGCACCCTTTCCACCTGGGCTGGTTACAAGGTTTTTGCCGCCAATAGTCTCACCTTGCTGGGGCATCTTGTCTGCCTCGATAGAGATATCCATGTTCAGGCTTCCAAATACAATCACTTTGCCCATGTGAGGTCCCTTCCTTGCAAGAGTGCAGCGCTCAACGTTGCCGGTCAACAGTTCGGCTCAGCACTCACCGCGATGTGCAATGCTCTTCTCAACGTAGCAGCCCGACGTTCTTCTCGACAGTATGTATTAAATAAATGTCCTGTTTATAGGGTATATAGTAATTACTTGACCAATCTCGTCAACCCAACTACTCTTAGAGTGCTTGAGTGGACGGACATTCATTTTTTAAGTGACGTTGCTCTTGCAAAACACCTAATTTTAAGGAGGTGCTTTATATGCCTGGTCGAAGTAGCGGCTTACGTATGACAGCCGACGATGATTCTGTTCATGTGCGTGTGGGATATAAAGAAACCTCTCATAAAAAGTTTTAGATTTGATTTCAACTGAATTGAAACTGAACGAGCTCTTATTGGCTTATATATTTACAGATTTACCTGCTCGTTTGTAATTATTTTGATTCTGTAGATATATAAATCTATGCCCCGGTTTCAGGCAGTTCGGTTTCAAATCTCGCACATAACAGAACGCTTTCAGCTTGCGTCATACACCAACCAGTTAGTCATTCGTTTCCACTAATCATCGGAGGTGCACATGGCAATCATGAAGCGCACAGACCAACCAAAGACAACTCAGACCACCTCGGGAGAACTTGGGCAGTCCTTGACCTTTGCCGCAACTCACTCGGTAAAGAGCGTCTGTAGAAAATTCCACACCACTCCAGACGGCCTTGCCCTTGACATTGCGCAAGCAAAATACGACCTCGACGGCCCAAACGTCATTACCAGCGCCGCCGAAGAGCCCTTTATCATTCGCTTGCTCAAGAGCTTTGCGAGCCCCTTTACCTTCATTTTGATTGCCCTCGCAGGTATTTCTTACGTCACCAACGTAGCGCTTGCCGCAGAGGGCGAGAAGGACCCTTCAACCGTCATTATCATTGCAACAATGGTGCTTATCTCCGGCATTATCGACTTTGTCCAGAGCTCCAAGGGTGCCTCGGCAGCAGCAGCGCTCTCAAAAATGGTAACTTCCACTACAAGAGTTATCCGTCGTCCCATCGACTTTGATGACACAAGCACTGAGCAGAGTGCAGAACAGACCCTCAACCAGAATTCAGACGATAGCGCAGATGAGCTTGTGGACTTCAAAGATGAATACGCCGATGAAGACGCCGCTTATGAAGACGAAGCTCCTGAAGAACCCAAGCTTGCTTCTGCTCTGGGAGAAGAGATCCCCTTTGAACAGGTAGTCGTTGGCGATATCATCCGCCTAGCCTCGGGAGACATGATTCCTGCAGACTGCCGCGTTCTAGACGCCAAGGACCTCTTTGTCAACGAGACTGCGCTCACCGGAGAATCAGAATCTGTCGAGAAAACTGCTGGTGTAGTGCATGCTCGCCGTCGCGCGGATGGTACACGCTATCCCCTCTCGCTCTCTGAGTGCACAAACCTGCTGTTTGCCGGTACTACCGTTCAGTCGGGAAGTGCCACGGTAGTGGTAATTACAACCGGCAATAAAACCTACGTAGGCACTATGTCCGAGCTGCTTCAGCAGCCTTCTGGCGAGACCAGCTTTGACGAGGGTCTCAAATCCGTTTCTAAGGTACTTGTCTCGTTCATGCTAATCATGTGCCCTATTGTGTTCTTTGCAAACGGTTTCCTTAAGGGTGACTGGTTTGACGCGCTGCTCTTCAGCGTTTCCGTTGCCGTTGGCATTACCCCTCAGATGTTGCCTGTTATTGTAACCACTTGCCTTTCTCGCGGTGGAACACAGATGGCCAAGCAGGACGTTATTGTCAAGAATCCGGCGGCAATCCAGAACCTGGGCGCTATGGACATCCTGTGCACCGACAAGACCGGCACCATCACCGCAGACGAGGTTGTGCTTGAGCGCCACCTCAACATTCTGGGCGAAGAGGATCCTCGTGTGCTCCGCCATGCGTACCTGAACAGCTATTTCCAAACGGGCCTTCGAAACCTCATTGACAAGGCAATTATCAAGACTTCAAACGATGAGCTGCCCACTAACCTGCTGAGCATTGAGTACGAAAAAATCGACGAGGTCCCATTTGACTTTGAGCGTCGCCGCATGAGCGTTGTCGTGAGAAATACAAAAACTAACAAAACGCATATGATCACCAAGGGCGCCGTTGAAGAAGTTCTCAACGCGTGCTCCTTTGTTGACCTGGACTCTGAAATCAAACCGCTGACTCCCGCTCAGCGCAAGAACGTTATGGACCGCGTCTACCAGCTCAATCAGGAAGGCATGCGCGTGGTTGGCGTTGCTCAGAAGAGTGACCCTCGTGGCGTCGGCGAGTTTGGTGTAGACGATGAGCGCGACATGGTGCTCATTGGCTACCTGGCTTTTTTGGATCCACCAAAAGAAAGTGCTCGCGAGGCAATTGCCAAGCTCAACCAGAGAGGCGTGCAGGTCAAGGTACTTACCGGCGATAACGAAGGCGTTGCCGCTGCCGTCTGCAAAAAGGTGGGTATCCACGTTGACGAGCTCTTGCTTGGTAGCGACGTAGAGAACCTTAACGATGAGCAGCTCAAAGAGCGTGTCGAGAAGACCCAGCTCTTTGCAAAACTTTCTCCTATGCAAAAGGCTCGTGTT
>CAUTOT010000109.1:0-4683 GCA_963539765.1 uncultured Atopobium sp.
TTGGATCGCTCTCGTGACTGTATGTTTCAAAGCGGAAAACACCTGTATTTGGCTGAACAGGAGCAGTTGCAGTCATTGTTCCAACGGTTCCGGAAGCTGCGGTGGTTGTGACGTAGTTGTAGTTAGAAGGGTTATTTGGATCCTGAATAAAATAAGCGTAGTGATACGTTGCTGTTGCTGGAGTCCAAAGTGCCTTTGCTGTAACAGGCTCTTGAGGCATGGTAGTAGGCAAAGAATCTGCAATACCATCGTCGTTAAGGTCCCAGCCAGCAAAGGTATAGCCAGTTCGTGTTGGGTTGGGGACAGCAGGAACAGCGTCTCCAGGATTTCCAATTACAGGAGATAGCTCACTGCCAGAAGTTGAAAAATAGATTGCACTGCGCGGATTGCGATCGTAGTAGATGTACTTTACAGCCTTACCATCTGCGGTAACTTTGAGCGAAAGGTCTGTAGTTGTGCGCACAAAACCTGGATAAGAAACATCGGTAGCAGTAACCACTGAATCAGGCACAGCGTAGTTTTCTTCAGAAGACGCCTCAACATAATTGCCGGTAGTCATTTCCTTCATGCGCTTAACGGTGTAGGTAACATAACCAGGCATGTAATAGACGGTCTGCTTGATGTAGTGGTCTGAGCCAGAAGCAACACCAGTAACGGTTGTTTGAGCAGGATCTTCCAGATCATAGCCAGTAATCGTTGGAGCTGTAACAGACCAAGATTCTCCCTCATTTACAACCTGCTTAGAGGGAGCATGAATCTCTTCATTGTTTAGTACATTAACGTATGAGACAACAACAGAGTATTTACCTGCATCTTCAATAGATTCTGCAATAGCAGATGCAGGAAGACTGCTTAAAACAAGAGCGAGAGCAAATAAAATGCTCAAAACTTTTTTTGCGCGCATTAGTTCTCCTCAAACAGCAAAAAAGATAGGTAAATCATACTAAATGACGAGAAGGATTTGCTGTTCAAGCTACAAATTGACCGTATATACACAAACCGCTTCTCCTCAAGGTGTGGGAGAAGCGGACGAGAAAATCGGTCTGTCTGTGAAATTCAGCGTAGTATGAAATTTACAGATCTGCACCTGCGGCTTCAGCGGGTTTCTCGGCAGATTTCTTTACAAAGAGCTTGCCAGATTTCTTGAGCTGATAGGCAAGAATCATGATGGTTACCAGCATAACAAGCGTGCAAACGATGGAACCTTCTGCGCCAAAGCTACCGCCGGTAAGCCAATCCGGGCCACTGCCAGGAGCAAACTGCAGCAAAGAACTGCCTGTAGTGCTACCGCTTACCAGAACACCAAAGATATTGCCCTCAGCAAAGTTCCAGGCTCCGTGAATGCCAGCGGCTCCCCAGAGATTGTCAGTTTTGATGATGTAGAACGTCTCTAAGATGCCAAAAAGAATCAGGTCGATCAGGGATTGCATAGTAAAGCCGCTGTTAAACATGTGCAGAAGACCAAATAGGCTGCTTGAAACCACGATTGCAATAATTTTGTTGGATTTCTCCGCCATGACAGGAAGAAGCCATCCTCTAGTGATAAGTTCTTCTGTTCCACCCTGAATGAGCCAAAACGGAATGGTGAGAAGAACAAAACCGAAGGCATAAGGCGTAAAAGTAGTGCCAACTAATTGATAAGATCCGGTCAAAATGAGAATCAACATCACAATAGAGAAGAGAAGAATTCCTAGACCAAAGCCCTTGAGCAGCTCTTTCTTCCAGTTATCTTTGTAAAATCCCAGAGTGACAATCGGACGTTTTTCAAAGAGTTTTACCCACAGGAAAAAGAGGCCTGCGATAAAGACAAAGGAAAGAAGCGTTATCAGAAGATAGTAGTCTCCAAAAATCTCTCTCAGATTGAGGGAATCAGAAAGACGATCTGGAAGATCTGGGTGCGCCATGTAGTAAGGGGCAATAATAAGAGCTGCTGAAATGGTCATTACAATAGCACCAATAATTTGTCCAACGACCAACAAGAAAACGGCTAAAAAGGGACTAAGCCAAGCTGGAGTTAGTCTCTTTGCCAGCTTAACGTCGGAAAACATACGATTTTCTTGCATAAAAACTCCTAGTAGACGTACTCAGTGCACGTCATGTAGATGACAAGATTCTAGCGACGGCGCAGGCAGAAGGCGCCTACCTGCGATTAGTTCTCTTTATACTCTAAGAGAAAATCGCAGCAATCGCCACCATGGCCTATGGTTTTTGTACGTCCCCAGATAAGCTGCGGGTGCAAGTTGCCATATCCCGCATCGTCACTGTCACAGTATGCAGCGGTTATTTCGGGGCAGCCGTATTTTTTGGTTATCTCATAGTAGGGGCAGCTCACAATATTGAGGCGAGCTTCGTTACCATGACTTTCTGGATACTCAAAGGCAAATCCAGCGCTTGATGTGCAGCTTTTCTCGATACCTGACTTAAAGAGACGAGGAAACCTGCGAGCAAGGCCAAACGTTTTGATGGCCCATTGGAACAGGGGAACTCGCTTGGCGGCAAAGCGCTGGAAATATTCGCGAATATACCAGACGGCTTTTTCTTGAGGGATGCCCTCTGCGCGTAGAGCTTCATATACCGCAATACCAGGGTAAATGCGCTTATAAGAGTGTGCACGGAGGTCTTTGGAATCAGACGCGTTTTCTGCACAGAGCGCTTCGTATCTTCTCTGAGCCGCCTGTGCAATCTGATCTGCTTTTGTTGCGCCGATGTCCTCGGCGACTATCGCAATTGTATCTTTGATGAGCTGCTGTACTTTCATATGAGCCTCGCTATTTTGTAGAAACGCCCTGATGAAAAGCAAAGTAGTACACGCTAACAATTGTACGCTTAAAATTTACGAAACGCAGTAAGTGCAGATGTCCAGCAATGGTTTAGGTAAAGTTTTTCAGTATTTCCAGGCCAAGGAGTAGCGCCTTCTCATGCGAATCTTTTCCAAAGTCCCTCTCGTCATATTCGTGAACGTTTGCCAAAGAATCTGCTGTAAAGAGGAACTGTCCAAACTGCGCCCCTCGTTTTCTGCAGCAAGCAGCAAGGGCCGAGCATTCCATCTCTACAACTGAGCATCCTTCTTGCAGGCGATACTCAACCATATCTTTTGTCTCACGGAAGAAGCCATCAGTAGTCCAGGTGGTACACGTTTCAAAAGGGAGACCGTCCTGTTTGAAGGTCTCTTCTATGACAGAAATTGGCTCCTTATCAAGCTCTATATATCTTGATGCTGGAAGATAGTGATAGGACGTTCCTTCTGCTCTAAGTGCTTTAGTTGGGACGAGAAAAGCATTTTCTTGTATCTCTTTTAGAACGCCGCATGAACCAACTGCAATTACTTTCTTGCATCCACAGCTAACAAGTATGTCCATTACCTGTGTGGATGAAGCAGATCCAGTAGGAGACTGAACTAAACAGATTTTCTCGCCATATGAATCTAAAACGTAGACTTTAATGTCTCGAGAAACGGTCACGATTGTTTCTACGACCTCTGCCCCGTGCTCGTTGGCGTATTCATGGACAACGTCTCCGAGAAATGCAAAGAGACACTTTTCTGGCAGCTGGCCTGCGGTCCATTCGTGATCTGCTGAAATAACCTCTGGGGAGGCATCGTCATATTCTAAAAGAGGTATTTCGTTTTTTATAATCACGGGAACTCCTGAGTTGTAAGTGCCTTTGAGAAGTCTACCATCATTAAACATTGCACTTGCTTTGAGAATTCAAGGAAAAAATAACGTCGGACAAACATAACAAATCGATAATACATCTGTTTATTGCTTGACAACGTATACCATTTGTATCAAAATCACCTAAAAAAGGAGCTGATACTATGGCAACTAGTCCTACTCAAATTCGCATCGATAGTAATGTCAAAACAGAAGCAAATGAACTGTTTAAAAAGCTCGGCATCGATATGTCAAGTGCCGTAAACATCTTCTTACGCCAGTGCGTTTTGCACGGAGGCCTTCCCTTTAAAGTGGAAATCCCAAAGTTTAATGCTGAAACACTGGCTGCTATGGATATCATGTCAGGTAAAATTCAAGCAACCTCCTACAACACCACAGATGAGCTGTTTAAAGATCTTAATGCAGGGGTTTAAGTTATATGCTCAAACTTCAAGCAACTTCTAAGTTTCGGAAGGATTACAAGCGCATTAAAAAGCGAGGTCTTGATGTATCTCCACTCCAAGAGGTGCTTGACAAACTCTGCGCTGGGGAAGCTTTAGACCTAAAACACAAAGATCACGCTCTTACTGGATCCTACCAAGGGTTTAGAGAATGCCATATTCAACCAGACTGGCTTTTGATTTATGCTATTCATAAAGACGAGCTTATACTTATTGCTTCTCGTACGGGAAGTCATGCTGATTTATTTAATATGTAGCTAAATCATGCCTAGGAGTTCTTTTGTATACTCTTCGGGGCAATTGATGGAATACTCGCCATGATATAAGTCTTTCTTTATTTCAAGAACGCTATCAGGCAGTGCCTTATGCAACTGCTCTGCTGAGCAGATCATCTTTTTCTGTTCTTTTTCTCCGACAAGTATACGGACTTTAGCGTGGGCATCTTGAAGGTCAGATTTTATCTCATAGGATGTATTTGCTTCCAGAAATGCAATCATGTTCTCTTTTGAGATTTGTGACGTGTCTTGATAGTAGTCTTCAAATAAATCTTTACGGATATGATGGTAGTC
>CAUTOT010000110.1:0-4565 GCA_963539765.1 uncultured Atopobium sp.
GGAGTGAGGCATTCCTTACGGCACAGTAAAGAAAAAACCTGCAAAGACAGAGAATATCTAATTGAGGGGAGCAATCATGGCATGCTGCTATGAGAAGCTTATCTCTGCAGGTAAAAATAGTCTCTGCAGAGCCAAAACATCACGTTCTTCTGACATAAAGAAGCGTGAGTAACATGAATACGGCAAGAAAAATCAAACTCTATAGGATGCTTACGGCTCTTGCCTATGGCGACGCCTATGGCATGCCAACAGAGATGATGTCACCACACCAAATTGATTTTGCGTTTCCTGATGGAGTTCAGAGTCTTTCAAGTCCTCCAAAAAATGACTTCTTTGGAAGACCTTTTACCGCAGGTCAAACCACAGATGACACCGCAAACGCAATTATTCTGACTAAAAATATCATTGATAACCAGGGTATTTTTAATCAGTCAAGCTACTTTGACGCGCTAGAAAACTATGTGGCAACAGAGCCAAATGCTGCCCAGGTGGTTGGTCCTTCCACAAGAGCTGCACTAGCCAATCGACTTTCTGGTCACTCACTTAAAACGTGCGGACGCCTTGGTACCACTAACGGATGTGCCATGAAGTGCGCGCCGCTGGCTTCAATTGTCAGCTGGAAAGACAAACATGCGCTCATTAACAGTGTCACTGAGCTAGCGCTTCCCACTCACGGAACCAATGTAGCCATAATGGGTGCAGCAATGATTGTTGCCGCCATCAACAGAGGTCTTACAGAAAATTCGTTTACGGTGGAAGACGCTCTTGAAACTGCTTTAAGCTACGGACACCGAGCGCTCTACACAAAAATTGGCACACAAATGCCTATGCCTAGCATGTATCAAAAGTGCATCATGGCGCTGGAGTTCTGCGAGGGTGCCAAAAACCTTGAGGCTCCCCTCGCTGCATCAAGAGACATCTACGACTACTGTGGCTGTGGTTACGAAACCATAGAGACCATCCCTGCAGTTCTTGCAGTGGTAAAGCTCTCTCAAGGTAAAGTCTCTAGAGCGGCGAGAATAGCCGCCGAGATGGGCGGAGATACAGACACCATTGGATCTATTGCCTGTGCTATTTGCTCGCAGATTCACTATGACGTTTTGCCTGATGAGGTACGCCTGCTAGAGCGCGTCAATGGATACCAGTTTGAAAAACTTGCAAACGATTTGGAAAATGCCACTTCCCTACCGTATGATGTAGCTATCTAGTTTGCGCTCTTTGCGCCATAGCATACGTTTCTTGTAGGAGGCGCTATGAGCTCCTGTGCTCTTATCGATTTGCATGTCCATCTTGATGGCTCAATTCCCCTTCCTGCCGCAGCCCAACTTGCAGCAGAAGCGGGACTTGATTTGTCTTTGGCTGAGCTCCAAGAAAAGATGCAAGTCCCAGCTCATTGCCAGGATCTTAACCAGTATCTTGCAACGTTTGAGCTTCCTCTCAAGCTTATGCAGTCAGCACAAGTCATTCGCGCCGTTGCAAAGGCATTCCATGAGCAGCTTGATGCAGAGGATATTCTCTACGCTGAACCTCGCTTTGCACCAGGAAGTCTTACTGCAGGAGGTCTTTCTCAGCAAGAAGTTCTTGAGGCTGCTCTTGCAGGTAGAGCTGACTTCTATGCAGAGCACCCACAGTCAGAGCTCCACACGGCATACCTTATTTGCGCTATGCGCGGCACAGGTGAAGAGCTTAAGCGCAAAAATGAGGAGTCAATTGATCTAGCTGCGGCGTATCTTGGGAATGGCGTTGTAGCGGCAGACTTAGCGGGAGCTGAGGCGCTCTTTGCCACAGAGAATTTCTCGTCACTTTTTGCTGAAGCACAAAGAAAAGACGTTCCTTTTACCATCCACGCGGGAGAAGCCGCTGGTCCGGAGAGCATCAAAGCTGCGCTTCGACTTGGCGCGCAGCGTATTGGTCACGGCGTTCGCTCTTTGGAGGACGCGGGCGTTATCCAGGACCTCAAAGCTGCAAATGTTGCCCTTGAGATTTGCCCTACCAGCAACGTTCAGACGCGCATCTTTGAGTCAATAGAGCGCTTCCCGCTTGAGCAACTGCTTGACGCTGGTTTAACGGTCACTATCAACACGGACAACATGACTGTTTCCAACACTACCCTCTCGCGCGAGTTTGAACTTTTGCAGCAACACTGCGGCCTAGACAAAAATACCGCACGTGAGCTTGCAAAAAACGCTGCACGTGCGGTATTTAGTGATTCTAGCGAGAAGGACCGTCTACTTGCCTACCTTAGGCAATAGTAGCCTCATATCCTGCCTGAACAACAGCGTCAACCAATGCGCTATCAGCAACATCAGAAGACAGCTCAACTACAGCGCTCTTCTCGTCAAGTGAAACGGTTGCCTTAGAGACACCCTCGACAGCCTCAAGAGCCTGTGTGACGTGTGCAACACAGTGCTGGCAAGACATGCCCTCTACGTTTAGTTTCTTCTCCATATAAGATTCCTCCTTCTGTGACGCGGATGCGTCGTTTGTGGACTTAGGTTGAACGTCAATGACTGGTTTTGTGTCATGAGCGTTTTGACGAGTTGCAGAGCTTGTATTCTTTGGCTTCCAGGTGCGCAGACGCAGTGCATTGCATACAACAAAGACTGACGAGAAGCCCATGGCGGCTGCACCAATCATAGGGTTCAGCGAAATACCAAATGGATATAACAGGCCCATAGCAACAGGGATACAAATGGTGTTATAGAACAGTGCCCAGAACAGGTTCTCTTTGATGTTGGTCATAGTGGCTCGAGAGAGCTCAATTGAGGTGGCAACGTCGGCTGGATCAGACTTCATCAAGACAATGTCAGCAGACTCAATAGCAACATCGGTACCTGCACCAATGGCAATACCCACGTTTGCTCGAGCGAGTGCTGGAGCGTCGTTGATGCCATCGCCTACCATGACAACGTTTTCTCCAGCATCCTGGAACTGCCTAATGTAGGACTCTTTTTGGCTAGGCAAGACGTCAGAGATAACCTGATCAACGCCAAGCTCCTTACCAATAACGTTTGCTGTTGTTGCCTGGTCACCGGTAAGCATGACAGACTTGATGCCCATAGCACGAAGGCGAGCAATGGTGGACGCACTGGTCTGCTTAACCTTATCGGCCACAGCAATGACACCAAGAAGCTTACCCTCAAGTGCAAAGTACAGCGGTGTCTTTGCCTGTTCAGCTAGCTGCTGAGCCTGGGAAGTCAGCTCTTGTGTGCTGATACCCTCCTGCTCCATAAGACGAGCGTTTCCTGCTACAAGGCGTTTTTCGCCAACCGTTGCTATGAGGCCACCACCAGCAACCTGTGAGAACTCCTGTACATCAAGAGAGCTGCCTGCAGACTCTCCTAGCTTCTCTTGAGCGTACGTAACAACTGCCTGCGCAAGTGGATGCTCGCTCTTTTGCTCAAGCGCATATGCATACTCAAGTAGCTGCTGCTCGGAAGTTCCACCTGCACAAAGTACGTCAGTTACGCTCGGCTTGCCCTCAGTGAGTGTTCCGGTCTTATCAAGAACAACCACGGTTGCTCGGACCGCACCCTCAAGCGCCTCAGCGGACTTAACCAAGATGCCATTTGAAGCGCCCAGGCCGGTGCCTACCATGATGGCGGTAGGTGTTGCCAGACCAAGTGCACAAGGGCACGAAATAACCAGAACAGCAACAGCGTGCGAGAGAGCAACCGCAAAGTCACCAGGAGCTACAAAGACAAACCATGCTGCAAACGTTACCAGCGCAATTCCAATGACAACAGGTACAAAGATACCAGCAATGCTGTCAGCAAGACGCTCGATAGGTGCTTTGGAGCTTGTTGCCTCATCAACCAGGCGAATGATGCCTGCAAGGGTAGTGTCATCGCCAACAGCGGTGGCACGCATCTTAAACCAGCCGCCAGTAGATACCGTTGCGCCTGTCACGGAATCGCCAACGGTCTTACTTACAGGAACGGGCTCTCCGGTAATCGCGGACTCATCGACAGATCCTTCTCCTTCGATGAGCTGGCCATCAACAGGAATCGACTGACCTGCCCTTACCACAAGAACGTCTCCTACCATAACGGTCTCTGCAGGAACTTCCTGCTCAATACCGTCTTTGACGAGAATAGCCGTCTTTGGAGCAAGGTTCATAAGTGCGCTAATTGCGCCTGTGGTATGACCCTTTGCGCGCGCCTCAAAGAACTTGCCCAGGGAAATCAGAGCAAGAATCACACCTGCGGTCTCAAAGTACATGCCGTGCATTGCTTGGTGAGCTGCAGCAATATCTCCTGCAATAAAAGCATTTGCCATCTGGTACAGGCTAACAACACTGTAAGCAAACGACGCTGCTGAACCCAGCGCAATGAGCGAATCCATATTAGGCGAGCCATGCAAAAACGCGCGGAATCCGCCAATAAAATAGTGACGACAAATAAAGAGAATAGGAATGCAAAGCAAAAGCTCAGTAAGAGCCAAGTTCATCATGCCATTCATTCCAGAAACAGCAGGTGGAACAGGTGCTCCTATCATCTCACCCATGGCAAGATAGAGCAGTGGAATGGCAAACGCCATTGAGGAAATAAGCTCGACTCTCTTCT
>CAUTOT010000111.1:0-4465 GCA_963539765.1 uncultured Atopobium sp.
TTTGTGTCTCAGGCAATCTACCCGTCAAAAGATCGCAGGTAAAGTCTTTGAAAACGGTCTTTGAGAGCTCCTCATATACGCGAGTTGCACTGTAGAGCTTACCGTTTGTGCGAGCGGCCTCAGGAACATCTTCAAGCTCTTCTTCAGAATCGCTTGGGTCAATCAACGGACAGACCAAATATGCCTGGTGACCAGCCTGGACAGCTTCGGAAATGGCGGCGTATGCCTGGTCAAGATTTTCTGGGACGCACAGCTTGGTGGTAACGCCTGCTCCTGCCTTTGGCCTCTTGGTGATGCGAGACGTATCAACATCTCCATATAAAGAGAGCGCCAACGTGCGTGGGATAGGTGTTGCGCTCATGGCGAGAAGATCTACGCCCTGTCCCTTTTTGCGCAACGCTGTTCTTTGATCAACGCCAAAACGATGCTGCTCGTCAACAACAGCAAGGGTGAGCTGCTTAAATACCACACGGTCAGAAAGAAGCGCCGTGGTGCCAAAGACAACGGACAAAGAACCGTCAGCTAGGCAAAGCTCAATCTGCTGCCTCTCCTCTTCTGAGGTAGAACCCGTGATAAGCGCCCAGGTAATTCCAGCAAGCGAAAGTAAGGGGCCAATCTTTTGAGCGTACTGCTGAGCAAGAATCGAAGTAGGAGCCATCACGGCAGCCTGAGTTGAAGAATCAGCTGCCGCAGCCAAGGCAACGGCGGCAACGGCTGTTTTACCAGTACCAACGTCACCCAAAAGCAAACGATTCATAATGCGTGGTGCAGCCATATCAGAAAGAATCTCTTGAACAGCGTGGTTCTGCTCGTCAGTTAGGGAAAAAGGTAAAGCCTCAATCAGAGCCTTAACTTTAGGTCCTTCTATAACGTGCTCAAAAGGCTTATGACCTGCAAGCTCCAGGTTTCTCCTGGCCAGAAGGGCAAGCTGCAAGCTAAGAAGTTCATCAAAAGCAAGACGACGGCGGGCCTGCTCAGCTGCGTCCAGGCTTGTGGGAAAATGAACCTCACGAAGCGCCGATGAGAGTGACATAAGGCGGTGCTTGGCGACAAGCTCTGAGGGCAGCCAATCACATACCCTTCCCGTGTCCGCCAGAGCCGCTGACATAATGCGACGCATCCATGCAGGGCTCACGCCCTCAGTAGCTGGGTGAACAGGAAGAATTGCTGCCTTTGAAGGAGCCTCTTTGGAGCTAACCTCGCCGCTTGCATCAGATTTTGCCGTGCTCAGAACTTCGTAGAACGGTGACTTCATCTGACGATAACCGTAGGCAAAAAGCACCTTGCCACTCAGTGCCACCTCGTCATCAACGTGAATCTGCTCAGCTATCCAAGGCTGCCTAAAGAACGAGGCCGTAAGCACGCCTGTATCATCCACAACCTCAATCTCTACAATGACCATCTTAGGGCGTGGGCGTTTTGTCTTTACCGAAGCAACGCGGCCGGTAATAGTAGCGTCCTCGCCTATCTGCGCAAAAGCAATCTGCACGCGGTGAGAAAAATCGAGGTAGCGGTGAGGAACATTGAGCAAAAGGTCTCGAACACGCAGAATGCCGAGACGCTCAAGCGCCTCGGCACGATTTGCATTGACATACCTTAACCTGGTCACGCTATCAACAAGTGAGCAGGTATGTGCTACTCGCTCTGATGCGGGAGCGATGCTTACCTTGAACTCAGACATGTCCTACTCAATAGAGAAGATAACTGGATAGAGTGGCTGCTCGCCGCGCTGAGCATCAACCTCAAGGTCTGGATAGGTGTCCTCAATCTTGCTGGCGAGAAGATCGAGCTGCTCGTCAGAGAAGTCTTCACCTGCAAGAATGGTGAGGTTGTCGCCCTCTTCCTCCTCTTGCATCTTAGCGATAAGGTCAAGCGTGACCTTCATGACATCAGAGCCGACAACATCAATGGAGCCGCCCTGGATACCCATGACATCACCATCGTGGATAGGAGTGCCGTCAGCTGCAGAAGAATCGCGGACTGCAGTGGTTACCTCGCCGTAGCGAACGCCAGAGATAGCGTCAGTCATCTCTTCTACAAGCTCTTCAAATGGAACACCATCTGCAACAACAAACATTGCAGCAAATGCCTGAAGAACAGACTTAGTTGGAATAACGGCAACCTTAACATCCTCACATGCGCTTGCAGCAGCCTCTGCCGCCATACGAATGTTGGAGTTATTTGGCATAACAATGACCTGGTCTGCATTGGCCTCTTCAATTGCAGCAAGGATATCTGCAGTTGAAGGATTCATAGTCTGACCACCAGAAACAACAACATCCACACCAAGAGACTTCAAGATTGATTCAGCGCCAGAACCAGCAGTTACTGCAACAAAGCCAAGCTCTTTTCTAGGTGCAGCTGCAGCCTTCTTATCTTCAGCGATCTTCTCGGTACGCTCCTTAGCCTCAAGGTCCATGTTATGAATGAAGACCTCAAAAATCTGGCCGTACTGAAGCATGTACTCAAGAACCTTGTTAGGAGTATTTGAGTGAACGTGAATCTTGTAGTCTGGATTTGCGCCAACAAGGAGCTCGCAATCACCCATGGTTGCCAGGAAGTTCAGAGCTGCTTCCTCGTCAAAGTCTGGGCTATCTGCCTTGAAGAGGAACTCGTTGCAGTAGCGATACTCAGAACCCTCCCAGTCATCGTTGAGCTCAATCTCAACCTTTGCGCTGGTAGCAGCCTTAGCGTCAGAAACAGAAACGGTGGTCTGGAAGTCAGTTGTTTCAGTCTTGCCGGTAACAGCGTTTACAAAGCCCTCCAGGAAGGTTGCAAAACCAAATGCACCGGAGTCGACAACACCGTTCTCTTTGAGGACAGGAAGAAGCTCAGGAGTGCGGGCAACAGACTCATATGCCTCAACAACCAGAGCGTCCAAAACCTCAACTGGGGTGAGCTGAGACTTCTCAAGGGAGTCTGCCTTAGCAGAGACGTCCTTCAAAACGGTAAGAATAGTGCCCTCAACTGGCTTTCTAACAGCCTTAAAAGCAACCTCTTTACCGCGACGGAATGCGTGGGCAATGTCCTTTGGAGTTACTGCCTCAGGATTTTTAACATCACACAGACCCTCGGCAATACCGCGAAGAATCTGAGACGTAATAACACCAGAGTTACCACGAGCGCCCATCAGAGAACCGTGAGTAATTGCCTTTGCAATATCCTGCATGCTTGCATCTTGAGGAAGATCTTGAACCTCACGAACAACGGTGCCCAGGGTAAGAGACATGTTAGTGCCGGTGTCTCCATCTGGTACAGGAAAAACGTTGAGCTTGTTGATCTCTTCTGCTTTGTCTGCAACGGCAAGAGCTGCTACAGGGAAGCATGTACGAATGACATTTGAAATCACGTTAGACCTCAGTTCCTACTCATTTGAAGCAAAAAGCTTAGCGAGAATTACGCATGGCCTCGATATGTACAGTTACATCAACACATGAAAGCTCTGCAATTTGCTTAAGCAAAAACTTTACTGAGCTCTCAAGATTGTCGACAACAGACGCCATGTTAACGCCCTGCTCAACAACAATGTGAAGGTCAACCTGAACTCCCTTAGGAGTTGGGGTCACATCAATACCCTTACGAAGTCGGTATGTTGGAAGAAGACGAGCAACACCTGCTGCCTCATCAATCTCTGCCATGCCAACAACGCCATAACATTCCATAGCTGCATAGCCCGCTAGGTCAGCAAGGCAATCATTAGAAACTCTTAGTGTTCCGGGAACAGCGGTAGTCATTACATAACTCCTCTCGCAAGAACCAGGGTTAGTCATTGTTATTTAGTATACCGCAGAGCACATTTATTATTAAAGCGGCTTATATATACAAGTTGATAACCTTGCAATTGACAAATCTTTTTCTTGTTATTTAATCTTGGTGTAATAAATGAAAAACATTCAAAAGCTGTCTAAAAGCTATCTAATTGTGAATGTTATATTCATGCTTTGACAACACAATATATTGTGCTATATTTATTCGGCTATTTGGAAATTTTAGGCGCAGAGGGCGCCTATCCTATGGAGGTCTTACTCATGTCGAAGGTCTGTGATTTCTGCGGTAAGCACGCCGTTGCCGGTCGCTCCATCTCCCACTCTCACCGTACTGTGGCCCGCACCTTTAAGCCAAACATTCAGCGTGTTACTGTCGTTGTCGATGGCCAGCGCAAGAAGATGAATGTTTGCTCCCGTTGCCTCAAGTCCGGCAAGATTGCTCGCAACTAAGCAACTTAAGCTCGTCTTACCTCAAATTTAAAAAGGTCGCTACGGCGACCTTTTTTCTTAGCTCGATTATCTGTCGGTAATCCCAAACATAGCCCACTGGGGCTTATCGTCACATGTTGGAGCTTTGTTATGGAAACGCGGCCCCAACACAGTCCCCTCAGTACCTTAGTTCCAAAGCTGCACCAAAAGACAGCCCTTCTCGCACCTTACCCAAGCATCGTCGGCTTCAACGATATTTGAAATGCCAT
>CAUTOT010000112.1:0-4445 GCA_963539765.1 uncultured Atopobium sp.
AAGTTACAGATTCTTTGCAGAAATCAGGCGCGCTAATCGCGCCCAGACGCGCGCCGGACGTATTGGTGCGGTTAGGCACATTGGTGCAGTTGGGCACATTGGCGCGTTGGATACAGTCGGGCGCGGGAGACGCTCACCCGGTCGTTTATCTGCCCAGAAGCTTCCAGAGTTTCTCGCGCTGTTCTGGAGAAATGCGGTCTTCAAGCGTCATGCGCGTACTGACCTGATCGCGACGCATCTCTTCAACAACGTTATCTGCCTGGGAAATCTCGTGGACCAGCGCTGCGCTTGCAATACGCGTGACCTCGCCGGGACCAAAGCCAGCCGTGGCGCGGATGTCTCGGTCCGACGTGACCAGAAATACCTTGCGACCAGCCTCTCGCGCGTCCGTGACCAGGCGCTCGATGACGCTATCTGCAGACTCCCCCGTCTCGGAAAAAATCAGCTGCACGCCAGCGTGGCTGCGCTCTGGGCGCTCATCGTTTACGTTTCCTTTGCCGTCAAACACAATAACAGCCTCGTAGCTGCCCTGCGCAAACGTGGCAACGTCAGAAATGAGCGCCAAACGGGCGCGATAAAATGGATCGCTGTTGAGGTGATAGGCTCTCTCATCAGCGGTTTCTTGCGCAGAAGAGCCACGTTCGTCCAGCAACGCCTCATAGCGAGGAGTTGCCAACATGACGTTATAGCCATCGACTACAAGCAGCGATTTTTTCTGAGCCATACCTTACGCTTCCTGGGCTTCTTACGCTTCCTGGGCTTCCTGGACTTCTTACGCTTCCTGAGCTTACGCTTCCTGAGTCCTGCGGAGCCACTCGTAACACATGACTGTTGTTGCCTGAGCAACATTCAGGGATTCTACCTGGCCAAACTGGGGAAGTTTACAGGTAAAATCGCACTTCTCGAGCATAAGGCGAGAAATTCCTGAACCTTCAGAGCCCATGACAAGTGCAAGGCGACCTCCCATAGGAGCCTCCCACACGGACTGAGTGGCGTGCTCGGTAGAGCCACATGTCCAAAAACCTGCGGCTTTAAGCTCTTCAAGAGCGCGCGGCAGATTAGAAACCTGAGCAATTGGCAGGTGAAGTACGGCTCCAGCGGAAGTCTTGTATGCTCCAACGCCAACTCGGGCGGCGCGAGCGTTTGCAATAACAACGCCGGCTGCGCCAACTACCTCGGCACTTCTTACAATTGCACCAAAGTTTCCCTCATCAGTGACGTGATCCAAGACTACAACCAGAGCGTTTTCTGAACCAGCGCGCTGGATGATTTCAGAGAGGTCAGCGTAAGCAAAAGGCTGCGTACGGACAATAACGCCCTGGTGAGCGCCGTGGCTTGAAAGCGAGTCAAGTACGGGCTTTGCAACACGCTCGACAGGAATACCCTCCTGCTCAAGCTGACGTGCAAGAGCCTCAATCTCCTGGTCTTTCTGCCCACTTGCTGCCTGTACCAGCGCATTCTTCAAAGGAATACCAACGGTCAGCGCCTCTGCTACTGCGCGACGACCCTCGATAAGATCAGTTGCAGGCTTCTTGTTGCCGGGACGTCCAGCGCCAGCGCTTCGCTGTCCACCAGCGCCTTTCTGTCCGCGGGTGCCCTGAGTTGCGCGTATGCCCTGTGCAGAGCGACTGCCTTTTGAGCCCTGGCCATTCTTGGCACCGAAATAACCGCCCCAGTCGGCAGCTTTTTTGGAGCCGCGACTTGCAGCGCCACCGCGACCTGCGCCGCCGCGACCTGCTCCACCGCGACCCGCAGCTCCGCCGCGTCCGGCTGCTCCACGGCCAGCAGGACCCTCGGAGCGCGTGTTTTTAGAGGTAGAGCGCTGATTTCTTGCCATAGTTAGTCTGCCTTACGCTTAAGTCGAGCGCCAGCGGCGGTATCTTCAATCAAAAGTCCAAGCTCAGCAATGCCATCTCTAATTTGATCAGCAACCGCCCAGTTCTTCTGTGAACGAGCCTCCTGACGAGCAGCAAGCAAAGCCTCTGCAGCCTCGTCAGCTGACGTGCCCTCATAGCCTGCCACCTGGGCGGCAAGTGCCACAAGCTCCTCTGGTAAATCAGAGGTAGAGGCTGCCTGAGTCAAATCAATTCCCAAAGCTCCCGTGAGCTCGCACAACATATCTGCTGCACGAAGAACAGGACTTGCGCCAACGTTCTGGCCAACCTCTGCAAGATAGGTATTTGCAGCAGTTACCAGCGCAAAGATGGCAGCAAGTGCTCCTGCGGCATTAAAATCGTCATCCATCTGAGCGTCAAACTCGTTCTGAGCTGTATTAATTGCCTCAGCAAGCGTGCTATCAGCATCGGAAAGTTCGTGCTGAGCAGAAGACTGCTTGAAAGCCCAACGGAGATTTGCAACGCAGGTCTTCATGCGCTCGAGCGTACCAACGGTGCCCTCAAGGCGCTCAAACGAGAAATCAAGTGGCGCACGATAATGCGTCTGAAGCATCAAAAGTCTTACTACATCTGCAGGGTACTTATCCAAAACTTCCTTGAGCGTGTAGAAGTTGCCCAACGACTTGGACATCTTCTCACCGTCAACGCGAAGCATTCCGGTGTGCATCCAATAATTAGCGAGAGGGGCGTGCCAGGCGCAAGACGCCTGAGCATTCTCGTTCTCATGATGAGGGAATACCAGGTCAGAGCCACCGCCGTGAATGTCAATTGGAGTGCCCAGGTAGCGATGAATCATTGCGCAGCACTCACTGTGCCAACCTGGACGACCTTCTCCCCAAGGGCTTGGCCAGCTAGGCTCACCAGGCTTAGCAGCCTTCCAGAGTGCAAAGTCAAATGGATCGCGTTTCTCGTCATTAACCTCAACGCGCTCACCTGCGCGAAGCTGATCAAGATCGCGACCAGAAAGCACACCATAACCATGGTCAGAACGAACCGAGAAGTATACGTCGCCCGAAGGCACCGCGTATGCGTGACCCTGTTCAATCAAAGATTGAATCATCTGAAGCATGGCTTCAATCTCATGCGTTGCGCGAGGGCGAATATCCGGATCTAGAATATTGAAACGGTGCATCTGCTCGATAAACGCCTGAGAAAACTCTTCAGAAACCTCTTGAGCAGTTCTTCCCTGTTCAATGGCACGCTGAATAATCTTGTCATCAACGTCAGTCAGATTCTGAGCGAAGGTGACCTCATAGCCCTTGTGCATCAGATAACGGCGAATAACGTCAAACGAGAGGAAGGTGCGGGCGTTTCCGATGTGAATCTGATCGTAAACCGTAGGACCGCACACGTACATGCGGATTTTGCCCTCGTCGATTGGCTTGAACTCTTCTTTTTTATGCGTCTGAGTGTTATAGACAAGCATGCATACTCCTCGCAACCATTGTGTATTGGTGTAAGTATAAACGGTTTATGGAAAACCTTTAAGTTCCATGCATAGCACAGCAAAAAATAAATTGTGTCGTATGGGTTTTGTCACACACTCACTTTTCCATTATATCACTCGAATATTTCAAAAATCGAACTTTCGGTGAATTATAATATTTTTAATTTAATAATTTATGTTAATTATTAGAATATAACCTATTTAACTGGTTGTTTGAAAAAATATCTACTTTTCTATCCATTACCATTCATCGAAAAAAAGGTTTTTCTCTTATTAAAACTTCTACATTATTCACAACGTGTTAGCTAGCACAAATTACACCAACTTGTAAGGAGACAACTATGAAATGGATTATTAAACCGTCAAAGCAGACCACAACAATTACCAGCTGTGGATTTTTCTTCGACATTTGTGGAAAAAGATACAACGTCTAATCTAATTGCTGCTGGAGAGATTTTCTCTCCAGCAGCTAGAATCGCAGGTGAATGGATATGGCTAACAGATATAACTCCTTTAAATTTTCAAAATACAATTCCTTCGTTGAATATGATGATAATTTATATATCTACAATTCATTCACTGGTGGATTGTTAGAAGTTGACAAAACTTTGAAAGATTATTTCAAAGCAAAAAAATCCGACAATCAATTATCAAGTTCGATTAAAGCGTTATCCGATGAAACATCGGATAATCTACTGTCAGGCGGAATTCTAGTAGACAGCTCTATTGACGAAACAGAAGCACTTATCTGTTCATCCCAAATACATCGATTTGCAACAGATAATCTAACTTTAACAATTGCTCCTACCACTTATTGTAACTTTAGGTGTCCTTACTGTTTTGAAAATATTAGAAATCAAACATCAATGTCAGAAGAAACGATTGCCCAAATACCTCGATTTATTAAAAGTAACTTCCCTGATTTGAAGGCACTTCAAATTGTTTGGTATGGTGGAGAGCCACTACTTGAGTTAGATAAAATTTCATTATTGACCAGCAAGCTAATAAATAATGATTATTACTTGCAACCAGCTTCAATAGTAACGCCTGGAGATCTGCTTCATAAACCAGGTGCACACAAACTGGTTGACCTAGGTCTTATC
>CAUTOT010000113.1:0-4438 GCA_963539765.1 uncultured Atopobium sp.
GGAGATTTTTTCTGGGATAAAAAGGTAATTCCAACAAAGAAACGACAGAAAATCTCTTACATGGTCATGCAGGATGTGAACTATGAGCTTTTTGCAGAGAGCGTAGAGGAAGAATGTTCCTTCGGAATAAATAGACCAGATCCACGAGTTATTGCAGAAACGATGGATACGCTGGATCTGTTGCCTCTTGCCAAACAACATCCAGGCACGCTTTCTGGTGGACAAAAGCAAAGGGTTGCCGTTGCCGTGGGGCAAGTTTGCAAAAAAGAAATAATCGTCTTTGACGAACCTACCAGTGGCCTAGATTACGAAAGTATGATTAGAGTGGCGAGAATCGTCCAAAGTCTTTCCGAACAGGGGAAAATCATATTTGTTGTTACGCATGATTTTGAATTCTTTTGCAAAACATGCAATCGCGTGCTCGTGCTTTCAGATGGTGAAATTAGCTGTGATTTAAAGTGTCGCGTAGATAACAAGGAGCAGATAAAGCAAATGTTCTTTTCCGCCATAGGCGAAAAAAGAGGTGATCTGTTTGAATAAAGTTCGAGAAAATCCAGTTAAATTACTTCTAGAATGGGCAGGAAGTGATAAGTGGTACTTATTTATGTCTGTATTATGCGCATTTTTGAGTGGGTTATTTGTAATTGGACCGTATGTTGGCATTTATCAGTTGATGGACACCATTCTACTTGGAACGCTAACGAAGAAAGTATTGATAGACTGTATTGTCTTGGTAACCGCAACGACAATTCTTCGCATGGTGTTGCTTGGTCTGTCAGGCACACTCTCGCATAAAGGCGCTTATAACGCTTTGTTTAAGGTGCGCTGCATGATTATAGAACATCTTGCTAAAGTCCCACTTGGATATGTCAACGAGCGGAGTACGGGCGAAATTAAAACTGTTTTGAACGAGGACATTGAGAAGTTAGAGCTTTGCCTTGCGCATAATATTCCGGAGTTTGTCAGTTACTTTACTGGTCCTGTAGTCATTTTTGCTTATCTCGTGACCGTGAATATCCCGCTGGCACTTATTTCTCTGGTCCCTTTACTTTTAGACATTCCGATAATGATGAGTGTGTTTAAAAAGATGTCTGAGGTATTGCCAGAGGCTAATACATCTCTTGCTAACTTTAATTCTGTCATGGTTGAGTACGTCCGAGGCATGCGTTTAATTAAGGCATACCGAATGGGCAGTAAATCATTTAAAAAATTTAGAGAAGCTATTCTCGATGGAAATAGAGCATGGAACAAGATTTCGAGAAAAACCGCACCTTTATACGCAGTATTCATTCTATTACTTGAGTCTGGACTTTTATTGATTGTCCCACTGGGTGGAAAGTTTTTCCTACGGGGATCAATTACAGCAAGCGTGTTTCTCTTGTTTGCTTATATTGGCTCATTGTATTTAACGGAATTGCTTCCACTTCAGCAACTGTCTAGTAATTTTGCTCAGGCATTTAGTGGCGTTACAAAAGTAAAAGAATTACTGGCACTTCCAACTTTCGAAGGTGGAGATCCTTGTCCTAAAACCCATGATATCGAGCTAAGAGACGTGAGCTTTTCATATGATGGAAAACTAAACGTGCTTGAAAATTGCAGCTTACATATACAAGATGGCGAAAAGATTGCTGTTGTAGGCGCTTCTGGAGCGGGTAAAAGTACAGTTGCAGCATTGATTGCACGTTTTTATGACGTGGATAGAGGAGAGGTTTTGATTGGAGGAAAGAATGTCAAAAGCATCCAATATGAAGCGCTCCTTGAACATATTTCTCTTGTTTTTCAAAAAACTTTTCTGACACAGGACTCTGTTTTTGACAACATTCGCATGGGGATGAACGCCTCTTTGGAGCAGGTGCGGGAAGCAGCGAGAGGTGCACAAATTGATGATTTCATTATGTCGCTTCCTGATGGATATGATACTAAAGTTGGAAGTTACGGTTCTCGCTTCTCAGGCGGAGAAAAGCAGCGAATTGCCATCGCAAGGGCAATCTTAAAAAATGCTCCAATTCTTATTTTGGATGAAGCGACGAGTGCTGCTGATCCAGAAAATCAGATGGAAATTGACAAGGCAATTAGAAATCTATGTATAGGAAAAACAGTCATCATTATTGCGCATAGACTTAGTGTGGTTGGAATGTGCAATAAAGTTGCAGTGGTGGAGAATCGCACGATTTCAGATTTTGGTACTCACAACGAGCTGCTTTTACGTAATAAGTACTATAAAAAAATTTGGGATGACTATGAACTAACAAGGAATATTACCTATGGAAAAGGAGAGTTAGGAAGATGAGAAAAAATCTTTTCCATAAAAGTAGTCAGTTTTATAGCGGTTTAATATTGACTGTCTGTGAAGGGCTTCTTTCCGGAAGTAATTATATTGTCATTTATATGGTGCTTAAGATGTTGTATGACCAAGTCGCTGATATGAGTAAGATTTTCAGCATATCTTGCTTTGTTGGGGCAATCTTTGTATTACGACTTGTAATTTACAGCATTGGTTATACACATACTCAGATAGGCGGCGCTGAGGTTTCTAAAAATATTCGACTCGGTCTTGGCGATAAGTTTAAAAGGATTCCACTGTCCAGATTTACTTCAAAACATGAAGGACAATATATCAATATTATGACGGCAGATGTAAGCAGCTATGAGCAGATTCTGACGCATAAGCTCGCCAGCCTTGTAAAGAATGGAATTTTGACATTAATAGTTATCGCCTTCACGTATGTACTCTATTTTTCAGCCGCGGTCATTCTGGCCAGTTCTCTTCTTTTGTTGATTCCAGAAATGTTGCTGTCATTTCAAATTGTAAATAAGTACGGCGTGGAGAAAAACTTAGTTACTGCAGAAGCCATAGGACAAATAGTCGAGTACATTGACGGAATTCAGGTTTTTCGATCCTATGGAATGGGCGGCACTAAAAATAGAAACACAATAGACGTTATGCGAAAATTTAGCACAGTCAGCTATCAATATGAGGCACATGGTATACCGGTTAATTTTGCTTTTAACATAGTAAATTGGCTTACTGTTCCGTTGGTCATGTGGGTTGGTTTTCTCGCATGGCAATCGGGGGATATTCAAGCAATCAGTTTTTTGTTTCTGTGTATGCTGCCAATGATTTTAGCCAAGCTTGTTACCGCAATTTCAGTTGATATGTTTAGTTACAGGAACCTTCTGATATCAAAGACAAACATTCTAAATGTGTTGGCAGAAAAAGAAGAAATGAAAAGTGCTGATGTTTTTCTCCCAAAGAAGTATGACATCTCATTTCACGATGTGTCGTTTTCCTATGTATCTAAAAATCCTGTTTTGAAAGAAATGAGATTTTTCATCCCGCAGCATGGATTAACTGCAATCGTGGGAGATTCCGGATCTGGTAAATCAACGATTCTGAATTTGATTGCAAAGTATTACGATTCGGAAAGTGGAGAAATTAAAATAGGGGAGCAGTCGATTAATCACGTCAGTTCAGAAGATGTTCTAAGCCTGATTTCAATGGTTGATCAGGATACCTTCTTGTTTAATGACACGGTAAGGGAAAACATACGCTATGCAAAACCCTCTGCTACAGATGAAGAGATAGAAGATGCTTGTAAAAAAGCTAACTGTGATACGTTCATTTGTAAAATGGAAAAAGGCTATGACACCCCTGTTGGCGAGAATGGAAATCTACTTTCCGGTGGTGAACGCCAGCGACTTTCGATCGCTCGCGCCATATTAAAAGACAGCCCAATTTTACTTCTTGATGAAGCAACATCCTCTTTGGATATTGAAAACGAATTAGCTGTAAAACAGGCAATTTCAAATCTTCTACAAAATAATAAAACCGTTGTAATGATTGCTCACACACTGTCTACTATAAAAAATGCTAATCAGATTCTTGTGGTGGCTGATGGGAAAGTTGTGGAGTCTGGAACTCATAATCAGCTTTTGTCGCTGAATGGTAAATATTCTGATATGTGGAATGCTGAACAACTTATTACGGCATAACGTAGATTGAGATTTAACTTATAAACGAAGAGTGCTATAAGGGTTATTTTCCGGCGAGGAATGTCAAATTTGATTACTTTTCCACTGCTAAATCTAGAGATCATCTATTCCGCGCCAGGCTGCTTTGTTGCGGTGATAGAACTTTCTAGCATCTTGCGAGATAAGGTCACAACGCACTCCACATGCTTGGTGTGAGGGAACATGTCCACAGGTGTCACGCGCTCAATGGCAAACCCGCTGTCGAGAAGAACTTTGAGGTCTCTGGCCTGCGTTACAACGTTACAGCTCACGTACACGATTTTCTTCTGGGCTAGCTGGGCAGTTGCCTTGAGGAAGGTGGGCGTGGAACCAGCGCGAGGCGGGTCAAGAATAATAACGTCAAAGTTCTGGCCATCTTTTGCCAGAGCTTGCATGTAGCGAGTGGCATCATCGCAGATAAACTCAG
>CAUTOT010000114.1:0-4419 GCA_963539765.1 uncultured Atopobium sp.
AATTGCCTTCTGGTCTGTCCAGCAGGGGAGCCTGCGTTAGATGAGTGCTCAGAGTGAGCAGTTTGATTCTGGGGTAAATCTTCGTTGGTGCGCATATCGTCTCCTTCGGTTTTGCCTTAGGTGAAACACCTGGTATCTCAATTGACTGAGATAATTTGCGCTTATGATGACGTGCGTTTCATCAAAATTGCAGCTAGTTTGTCCAAGATGAAATAATGGGTACGTTAACGTACTGCGAGTGGTATCAAAAAAGCTGTCAATGGTATCTAAATTTGAATTTTTTAGGCAAAGATGAAATATTTTAATCAGGTTTTACGTGGTCAAATGTCTACTCGGTAGTAAAAGTTTTTATGAAGTGATAGTAACGTACCCAAAGTAAGGCTCAGTTTTTGCGACAATTGCCCCCACACTACGCTGGGAAAACATGAGTAGTCACGCATGCAACGCACATGGAGCGCGCTTACACTTGCGCATGCAATACTACCGTTTACGGCACTGCCTACTTTACAGATGAAATTTTTATGGCATCGTGAAACAATATAGTCAAACGTTTTAGTCAACTGGACGGCCGGAGGTGATTGCGTGAGAGGTGTTCGTCTACGTCTGGAAGAGTATCGCAAGAATGCTAGTTCAGCTGAACGCGATATAGTCGACTATATTCTGTCGGATCCAGAGGCGGCAGTTGGTCAATCAATCCATAAACTAGCAGCTCAAACGTATACATCTGCATCAACGGTTGTCAGGCTTTGCAAGAAACTTGGCTGCGGTGGCTATAAAGAGTTCCAGCAGGCGCTCATTTACGAGCTGGCAGTAAGCAATAAAAGCAACGATATTGCTGTCGGCGGCGTTATCGCAGGTGACACCACTGATGTGATCATCGAAAAAGTTACGGCAAAGAACATTTCTTCACTGGAGCTTACCAGGCAATTGCTTGACGCTCAGGTTGTTGACTCAGTTGTTTCACTCATGATGCAAGCTCATTCCATCTGCCTCTTTGGCATGGGAGCTTCGCTTCTGGTTGCAAGAGACCTGCAGCTCAAACTCATGCGCCTTAACATCAACTGCAACTTGAGCGACGATTACCACTCTCAGATGCTCTACGCTAAAAACATGAGGCGAGAAGATCTTGCTATTGTGGTCAGCTACTCAGGCCTTACGCGCGAAGCCATTGAGTGTGCGTGGATTGCAAAGGCAAACGGTACCAAGGTGGTTGCCATTACCCGCGGTGGTATTGACTCGGAATTGATTCACCGCTCCGACTACGTTTTGGGCGTTGCAGAGACTGAGCACATTATGAGAAGTGGCGCCATGTCTTCAAGAATTGCCCAGCTCAACGTTGTAGATGCGCTCTTTGCAGCCTATGTAAATAGAAATTACGAGAAGAGCGTTAAGCGTTTCTCGACAAACTATATTGGTAAGTTAGATTCAGCCGAGCGTGTCAACACGCTTTCTTCTGACCAAGATTTGCCTGGTACAGCCAACGACGTTATTGCGTAAAAATCACAACACAGAAGGTGGAAACGTGATTGATTTGACAAAACTTGTCACCGAAACAAGAAACCCCAACACCATGGACCTGGATCAGATGACCCCGCTTGAGCTGGTTAGCGTTATGAACCAAGAAGACCTCAACGTGGTTGCTGGCGTCAAAGAGGTTCTTCCGCAGGTAGCACAGGCAGTTGAGTGGGCGGTTTCCTCGCTAGAAGCTGGCGGCAGAATCGTCTATTTTGGCGCTGGAACTTCCGGTCGTCTGGGCGTTTTGGACGCGGTTGAGTGTCCGCCTACTTTTGGCGTTTCTCCTGACGTGGTTGTTGGTCTTATCGCCGGTGGCGAGAAGGCCTTTGTACGTGCAGTTGAAGGCGCGGAAGATTCTCTTGAGCTTTGCGAAGAAGAGTTCAAGAAGATTGGCCTGAACAAGAACGACATTGCTATTGGAATTGCAGCTAGTGGTCGCACACCTTACGTTATTGGCGGCCTGCGCTATGCTCGTTCGTTGGGCTGCAAGACCGTTGCTATTGCCTGCAATAAGGGCTCTGAGGTGGGCAAAGAGGCAGAACTTGCCATTGAGCCTTCCTGCGGTCCTGAGGTTCTTACAGGTTCCACGCGCCTTAAGTCTGGTACCGCTCAGAAGATGATTCTGAACATGATTTCTACTGGTTCTATGGTTGGCGTGGGTAAGGCATATCAGAACCTTATGGTTGACGTGCAGCAGACCAACAAGAAGCTGGTAGTTCGTGCACAGAACATCACCATGGCGGCAACGGGTTGTACTCGTGAAGAGGCAGCTCAGGCACTTGAGCAAGCTGATGGTAATGCAAAGCTTGCTATTGTCATGCTGCTGACCAAGATGCCTGTAGACGAAGCTAAAGCTAAGCTTGAGGCGGCTCATGGTCATGTTAGAGGTGCTCTGTAGTAATACTGTAGGAACAAATGACACAAGCGTGAGCATTTTGTTCCGGCCGCATCGGTCAGTGGTATCAGCGTGACGTGCAAATGGTTGCAAAGTTTTTGAAAAACGCTTAATTTACCTGCAGTAATGGGGCGTTCGAATTAGGTCAAAACATGAAACAATGAACCACAGGTATGGATTGTTATACCGCCAAGTTCATTTTTTATGTATTCTTGATAAGTATTTGTTGCAACATCGCAACGAGAGAAAGAAGGAAAGTATGGATTACACCAAGCTTTCAGAACAGATTCTTGCTGCCGTCGGTGGCAAAGAAAATGTTCAGAGCAACATGGTCTGCATGACCAGGCTCCGCATTAAGACCGCAGATCCTGCAAAGGTTGACTCTGAGGCTATCAAGGCTATTGATGGCGTTATGGGTCTGGTCGAGGATGCAGAGTACCTTGAGGTTGTTCTTGGTCCTGGCGTTGTCAACAAGGTTATTGTTGAGTT
The DNA here is from genome assembly GCA_963539765.1 of uncultured Atopobium sp. Classification (GTDB taxonomy): domain Bacteria; phylum Actinomycetota; class Coriobacteriia; order Coriobacteriales; family Atopobiaceae; genus Lancefieldella. Next base: position 2,900 of record CAUTOT010000114.1, read on the forward strand.
CTCCAAGCTTACCGGCGTTGCTGCTGGTGACGCATCTGAGGACGACGTTGTTTCCGCAGCTAAGGACAACAAGGCAGCTCAGAAGGCTAAGTATGAGAACAAGCCTGTTCAGCGCTTCCTCAAGAAGATTGCTAACATCTTTGTTCCACTGCTTCCTGGCATCATTTCTGCAGGTCTGATCAACGGTATCATCAACGTTATCAACTTCTCCACTGGTAAGGCTTATGCCAACGAGTGGTGGTTCGCAGCTATCTGGACCATGGGTTGGGCACTTTTCGCTTACCTACCAGTTCTCGCTGGCGAGAACGCTGCCAAGGAGTTTGGCGGTTCTCGCGTTCTTGGTGCTATGGCTGGTGCACTCTCCATTGCTAACGCTGGTATGCCTCTTCTTGCTTCCAAGACTGTTGACGGCGTTGCAACTCGTCTGGTTCACCTTCCATTCAGCCTCCCAACTGTTGCTTTCAAGGAGGGCGCATTTATCGTCGCTTCTTCCGACCTCTTCAACGCAGCAGCAGGCGGCATGATTGGTGCAATCATCTGCGCAATCTTCTTTGCATTCCTGGAGAAGAACCTGCACAAGGTTATGCCAAGCGTTCTTGACACCTTCCTGACTCCACTTTGCACCGTTATCATCGGTGTTATTGGTTCTGTCCTGATTCTCCAGCCTGCAGGCGCATGGCTCACTCAGGCAATCTTCTTTGTCCTCCAGTTCTTCTATGACAAGCTTGGCGTCTTTGGTGCTTACCTGCTTGGTTCTACCTTCCTGCCATTGGTTTCCGTTGGTCTTCACCAGGCACTTACCCCAATCCACGTTATGCTTAACAACCCAGAGGGCCCAACTCAGGGTATCAACTACCTGCTTCCTCTGCTGATGATGGCAGGCGGCGGCCAGGTTGGTGCTGGTCTTGCAATCCTCTTCAAGACCAAGAACAAGCGCGTCAAGAAGTACCTGACCGAGTCCATCCCAGTTGGTATGCTCGGCATTGGCGAGCCTCTTATGTACGCAGTTACCCTGCCTCTTGGCAAGCCATTCATCACCGCATGCCTTGGCTCCGGTGTTGGCTCCGTAATTGCTTACCTCTTCCACCTTGGTACCGTTTCTCAGGGCGTCTCTGGCCTCTTTGGTCTGCTGATTGTCCAGCCTGGTAACCAGGTCTTCTACCTGCTTGCAATGCTTCTTGCTTACGCTGCAGGCTTCGCACTTACTTGGTTCTTCGGCGTTGACGAGGATCGTATTAACGACGTCTTCGGCGAGTAAAAACCACACGTTTTAGAAACGTTTATCCCTCTTCTTAGGTATCCTAGGAAGAGGGATTTTTCTTCTCGCCCGGCGCCCGACTGGCCGCCCGACAGACCGACCGCTTGGCTGCCCGCCGGTCTTCTCGGCTGTCGAGAAACCCGTCTTTTAGAAGCGTTTGCAATTTACTTGGAGGATTTATGCGCACCGGAATTTCACTGTATTTTGCCAGTGGATATGAAGCTAATGCTGAGGTTGTAGCAAAAGCGCAGGCAGCCGGATG
>CAUTOT010000115.1:0-4341 GCA_963539765.1 uncultured Atopobium sp.
TCAATCTGCTGGACAGCCGCGTCTGCGTAGTGTAAGTCCGTAGCACTTACGGTGATGGAATCAGAGAGCTTGCCCGCGGCAAGGTCGGCCACTGCTTTGTCTGCGAGCGCCTGTGGCAGGCTCAGATGGTCATACTCCATCAGCTTCTCGATAACGCCGTAACGCTCAGCCATTGCAGTATCGACAACCGCATCTCCGACAATGTCATAGCCACCGCCAACGTAGGCATGTTCGTCATCGATGGTTACGTCCTTCTCGTCTTCACCTTCGCCGGTCTTCCCCACAGGCACGATGGCCGTGTAGATGTCCTTACCGTCCGCGCCGGTGTTTAGATCAAGAAGATTCTGGCCAAGCTCTACAGACTGAGCAGCTTCGCTTGAACCGTCCGCGTTCAGCCAATCGAGGTAGTTATCCTCGCCCACATAACGAACGCGGAAATAGCCGCCGCAGAGCTTTGTGAGCTTCTCGCGCATCTCCTTCAGTGTGGTCGGACGAGTACCAGTGCCACGCTGGAGTGCGCCGAAGTTAACGCCAGCGTTAATGCCCACTTTGAACTTCTCACATCGGTTGGATACGCGCAGGTTGTGTTGGTCAATGAACCACTCGAACAACTCGCCAGCCTTGGCGGGGGCGTTAATCTCGCAGTCAATCTCGTCGGTGTCATATGTCTTATATGGACGGACGGTGGTGTCGTTGAGGTACGCCATCGCACCCTCGCAGGTGACATCAATAGATCCGTTCATGGACATCGACACTTTACGGATTCGACCACGGAAGAGAATCTTCTGTGTCTCGTGTTCCGTGAGCTCAATCTCGCGCTCGGTGTTCATGACCGATTCACGATTAAACGCGCGCCAGAGTGGGTGTGTTGGCTGCACGGTAAAAGAAAGAGTCGGAGATTGCCCCGACTCTTCTACAAGCTTACCGGCTGAAATCTGCACGCCTTCCTCACGCGGATCATGAATGACGTTTCCCGCATAAGTCAGCACATACATTTATGCCACCCTCTCCCACATATACACAGCGCGATATGGTGGCATGTTGTTGTGTGGCTGGCCACCACCGACCGCGTCAACCTGGAAGCGGTAATTGGTGTATGTGTCAGCTGATCGTGCGGTCCACTGGTTTCCGCCACCGTTGTCAGTGCCATAGTGCATGCTAGTGTCATGGCTGTGTGATGGCATCTCGTTAATGGTTAGCGTATGAGTATCCTCGCCGCCCGTTGAGCCCGCGGGGAACTTCTGCGACTGGGCCAAAAGAAATACGCCGTTCAAAGCCTGCCATGTACCGCCCAGAAACGTTGCGGGGTCTGTTGGCTTGGTGCTTTGATAAATCGCACCTACCGGAAACATTGCGTCCAGAAGGTCGAAGTTCTTGGCTAGATCCTTAATAGTCTGAACAGTCTCGTCCGTGACGTCAGGCTTCGTGAGACCCAGCCTTGGAGTCTTTGTGCTCATTAAATATCCTTCCAATCGAAGTCGAGCATAACTGTTGTGTTGTTGTGCGTCTCCGCGTCATCGACGTACGCATGCTCGTGCCACGTTCCGCGCATATCCTGCCACTTCTTACCCGCGAGACTGGACCAGTGCAGACCTTTAAGCCTGTTTTTACCAGCGCGACCAATGTATGCCAGGCTCGTACCGTCAAACTGTTGCCACGTAACACCCGCATAATCTCGCCAGATGGCCGTTCCGTAGTCTGGAGTAGTGTTGACTGTTACGCGGTTCTTTCCGTTGTGTAGCTCCAAGTCGCGGTTTATCCACACACCCGGCTGAACATCAACAGTTCGACCGTTGATATTGACCAAGGAGCGCGTTTGGCAGGTAATTGTTGGCACTGTTGCATGAGCGGGGCCGTCGATGATGTAGGTCTTGCCAAGCTCACCGTCAAGCTCGTAGTGCATGACGCCGCGCGACTTGTATGGGTCTGCGGTGATTGTTAGCTTGATGGCCGCCGTCTCGTCGTAGAGCGTCTGAGAGGTCACCTCGAAGCGTCCTGCGTACGTATAACCTTCGTCCCAGGACAGAGTAAACTCTAAGCGCCTACCGTGGAGCATGTTACGCAGGGCGGTCAGCGTCGTCTCAACGCTTGCCCAGTCATGCGTGTCGAGCGGTGAGAGTGTGATGGTGATTGTTCGCTTGTCGAACACCGGCGCACCGGTCAGCCACTCAGACAAGTCCAGAACGCCATCACGTCCAGGAATAGAGACCGCAGACGTTCTCGTGGCTGGTGGCTTGTCCGTGTAGTTCGTGACTGCCAAGCGGTAGGTGGCACAGAGCGGCACTCCATCCACAACAACCTCGTACGTGTCTGTTAGTTCCGTCATCTGTTTGCCACCACCTTATATTCTCCGAGGTTCGAATCTACATACGGCGAAACGATCGTGCCGACCGTCTGGCCATCCATCACAACGCGCATATTGCGTACATCTTCGCGCAGTCCTGAAATCTCGCTAATAAGTTCGTCGTCACTCTTAGAGCTGTTCACAGCGTCGCTGATGTAGCCTGTGAGCGTGCTAATTGGCGCAACCGCTTCAGGTCCAGCTTCTCCGCCAATCATGGCCTTGTTTCCGTTCATGCCAAACATGGTCGGATTCATCAGAACACCGCCGTCGGCGTACCACTCAATGCCCAGACTTGGGACTGATGGTGGCGCGAGCGAGAATGAACCGGAAATGCTGAAGTGTGGAAGCTTAATCTTTGGGAACTCAAGATGAAGACCGCGGAAGAATCCGCTAATGGCGTCCAGTGCTCCGGAGACGGTGTTCTTGGCGTCGCCCATGACGTTGCCAATCGTGGATGAGATACCGTGGAAGATATTACCCACTGTGGTCGAGATACCGTTAAATGCCGCCTGGAACACTCCAGCGATACCATTTACGATGCCAGACAAAGCCGACGAGAGACCATTTACAATGCTCGTGACGGTTGTACTCATGCCCTGGAATATTGTCTGCGCACCGTTCGCGGCCATCTGCCAGTTGCCTGTGAAGATGCCAACAAACACGCCGATAACCGTCTGAATTACGCCGACAGTGGTCTGAATGATGCCGGAGATGGTACCCATGACCGTCATGACAATGCCGCCCACAACTTCAAACGCCGCACCAAATACCACAGACACGATTGTGGCCACTGTAGTAAACGCCACGCCCAAGTTCTGCAGAACTGTGTCAACAAGTGGCTGGCAAGCTGCAGCAAATTGAGAAATGGCATCTCTTGCTGTTTCAATGTATGGCGATAGAGTCTCAAACGCTCCGCCAACCGCTTCGCCGAATCCGCTAAACGCTTCAACGATAAGACCCGCGCCCGTACTCAGTCCATCAAGTGCAGGTTGCAAGATGCTCATAACAAAATCGGCCACTGGCTGCATGGACTGAAGCCACGCGTCAAATCCTCCACCAGTAGACAGCTCCGTGATTGCGTCTGCGAGTTGCTTGATTAGATCCGCTGCGCCGTTAACAACAACCGCAAACGCTCCGCCGAGAACCTCAACGATTGAGTTCAGTACCGGAACGATGGCGTCTATTGCAGCTCCGAAGATTGGACCTAGTGCGTTACCAAGCTCACCGAGCGCGCCCATGAGGTTGCCGAGTGCTTCTTGTAGTGGTGGAGATACCGCAACTAGACCAGCGAACGCAGCAATGGCGATTCCAACGGGTCCACCCAACGCACCGAGCAAGCCAGACAGAGGACCAAGCAGGCTACTAAGCACTGGAATATTTGCAATGACCGGAGCAAGGCCACTGAGTGCCATAGCGCCAAACGCCGCGGCGATAGGAGCCACGAACGTCGGAATATTGCCGAGCTGCTTGCCTAGAGCGTCAATAGCCGGTGCCGCCTGCTTGAACGCATCGACCAACACCTGAATAGCTTGTGTGAAGATTGGCGCGGTCAAGCGGGACAGTGCGGCGCGAACGTTAGCGAATGAGCCAGCCAGTGTGTTACCAGATGACAGAGCCGCTTCACCTAGACCGATACGCATGGCTTCCGAGAATGTATGGAAGTCAATCTGACCCTTGGAGACCATCTCGGAGACTTCCGTGGACGTCTTGCCAAGGTATTCACCCAGAAGCTGCAGAACCGGCACGCCTGAGCTTGAAAGCTGCAGCATGTCGTCGCCCATCAGCTTGCCACGCGATGCGACGGAGCTGAAGATGACGCCGATGTCGTTAAACGCTCGACCAGATGCAGCCGCAACGTTTGCGACGGACTTCAGCGTATTAGTCATATCCTCGCCGGACTTAATACCAGCTGCGGAAAGCGTCGCCGCGGCAGTAGCAGCATCACCCAAGCCAAACGCCGTGCCACGGACTGACTGAGTTGCCGAGTCCATAATGGA
>CAUTOT010000116.1:0-4322 GCA_963539765.1 uncultured Atopobium sp.
AATTGTGATCATGACTTACGCTAGATTGCCGTCTTCAGATGGTTTGCCGCAAGAAGCCCCAGATTTCCAAGCCATCTAGCACACTCGAAATGCAAATTGCCATTCAACCGCACGTCACAAACGAGCTGGAAGAATGGCAATAAACTGTAGTTGACGTAGCCTTCTGTTGTTTGTCGTCGCCTTTAAGGCGTGTCCAGTGCTTTTACTGTTTGACGTGGCCTTGATGTGATTTAACTACGGCTTCATTAACCATCTGAGCATAGAGGTTGCCACCACGATTAATGGAATCTGAATCAGAGCCAAAGTGAACGTAGTCAGTACCTGTCCAAATGTCAGGATTATCCTGAGCAACCTGAGCCCAATCCGCAATGGTAATGAAGTCGTACTGTTGAGCGAGCTCAAGCTCGTGCGCGCGAATAGCATTTGCACCAGCATTTGAATCAGAGTTTCTGCCGTCGTATGGGGTCACAAAGATCAAGCGATGTCCGCGCGGCAACATGTCTACAATCTTGTCAACTGCGTCGGAGCCGCCAACAGGATTGGTGCCCAAAGCTACAACAACGTCCTGGTAAAGCGTATTGTTGTCAATCGCAGACTGCAGCAAGTCTACGCCCATCGCCACGTTTCTACTAACCGAAGCGTCAATTTGAGCATCAGGCAAAGCATCCTGCAGGTAAGAACGGGCACGAAGCGAAACAGAATCGCCGATATACGTGACGCCTTCAACAACGTTGTAGTTGCTTGCCTGCGAGGTGTCCGCGTGCTTGCGCGTCATGGTCATGGTGCTCTGCTCCTGCAACGAAGCGTTAAGCAGCAAATCATTCTGGAAATCGCTGAGTTGTGGAGCGGTTAGTGCAATAAAGGCAACAGCCGCAGCAAATGGAATGAGTGCAAGGCCAGTACCTCGCAAAACCTTCTGACCATCAAGCTTAATGTGCGAGAAGATCTCTGGGGATTTTCCTGCCAACGCTGGCTCAAGCACATAGAACGAGCAGCTTGCAAACACAAACGAAAGCACCAAGGTCAAAAGTGCAGCTAGGACGGGATTGGTCTTCTCGGCAAAAATAATGTACAAAGACCAGTGGAACAGATACACACCGTAGCTGGTATCTGCGACAAAAGAAACAATTCCGGGCTCTTGGATGCCCTCGGTTTTTTGGTGCAACATGCGAGCAAAGAAAATCATTGCGGCTGCTGCGAGCGAGGCAAAAAGGAAACCAAAGGTGTACGTAAAGAGGTCCTCGAAGTGCATGAAAACGCTCAAGAAGACAAGAACGCCGCAGCTTGCCACAAGGCCCGCGAGCGTCAACGGGGTGGAAAGCTTCTGCTCAAGCTGGTCAAAGAGCTCGCCCGTTTGAGCGATTCCCGCAACGCATGCCAACAGCGCACCAATAAAGAAGGGGAACACGTGCGTTTGCGTTGAGAAGTACTGGATAGAAAGATTTGTAGAGGTAGATGCACCTGTTGCCATTGCCAAATAGGTAGCAACCAGCAGCACCAGAGAAGCTCCAGCAATCTTTACTTTATAGCTTCTGATTGTTTTGCTGAGGCATGCAAGCAACCAAGCGCAAAGACCCCAGAGCACATAAAAGTGCATTTCAACGGCAAGACTCCAGGTGTGCAGATACACATGAGGAGCAAATTGGTTTTCGTAGCTGTTGCCCAGAACAATCTCAAAGTAGTTAGTTACAAAGCCAAGAGCTGCGGCAATCTGATACTTAATGCCAGCAATAAACTCGGTTCGCACAAGCAAAAGAAAAGGCGTGCACACGAGCACCATAAACACAAGCGGCGGCACAATTCTGTAGAAACGCCTGCGCAAAAATCCAATGACGTCGATAGATCTAAAGCGAGCAAACTCGTCAATCAAAAGAGCTGTGATGAGATAGCCCGAGAACGTAAAGAATACGTCGACGCCAATGAAGCCGCCTGGAAGCGCGTCCTTAAAAAAGTGATATATAAGGACCAGAACAAGTCCTGTTATACGTACAAGCGAAAACCATTTAATTCGCACTTTGATAAATCCCTTGCTTAAAAGTTCCTTCGTACACAATATTGTCTTGCGTAGTGAGCTTTCCTTGGCCGTCTGCCAGGCCTTTTACAAACTGACCTTCGTATGTCCAGCCGTCCTTTGAGGTGTACGTTCCGGTTCCTTGGAAATACCCGTCGACAAATTCTCCCTCATAGGTATCGCCGTTTTCAAAGGTCATCTTGCCTTGTCCATTCATCTTTCCCTGAATGGTGGTGCCGGTATACGTCACCTGATTGTCGCCAAATACCAGCGTTTTTGTGCTTGGTCGGTTAACCAAAACAATCGAGAGGACCGCGAGCACCAAAATGGCAACAACACTTACCAGCTCCAGCCTTTTTCTACTCGCACTCACAGGGCGAGAAGAACGCTGTTCTGGCTCAGGATCTGCTTGATTGCGATGGCGCTTCTCCACACGAATGTTTTTGCGTGAAGATAGAGACGTTTTCTGTCGTCTCTTTTTTTCTGGCGCAACCTTAGATCGCATGTTGTCTGCAGGCTGTGTTGCGGGCTGTGCAGCAGGCTTTTTTGGCTGTACAGCAGGCTGTGTTGCAGGCTTTACTGCAGGCTTTTCCGCAGGCTGTGCAGCAGGCTTTTCCACAGGCTGAGCTGCAGGCTGTGCAGCAGGCTTACGCTGCGCAAACGACGCAAAAGCAGACGAAAGCTGCTCAGATGCAGTCTGCAGAGAGGCTACTGGACTTGCCGTAGTATCAGCCTTTTCTACGGAAGCCTGAGGTGCTTCTACAGGCGCAACTTCCATTGCCTCAGATGAAGACTCAGGGACATGCACTGCTTTAACCATATGACGAGCGTTTCTTTTTTTAGCAGAAAAACGCGTAGGAGAACTCACTAGGTATTCCAATTCAATCGATTTGTTAACTATTTCATTGTACTAATTTCCTTCAACTTTTGAATTGTCATTTGTCCTATACACATTTATCAGATTCACAGGTACGCCCGCTGTTTTTCTGCGATTTTCTGTTCTAAGTAAAAAGAGAGAGGGGTACACTACAAGGTGGTATTAAAAAAGAAACAAAATGTGCTTACTAAAGTGTGTTCTAATTAGAAAGTTACATCATCGACATTACCAGGGAGGCGAAGATGGCAGAAGCAATTCGTAAAGTAAATATCATTGGCCATTTGAACCCAGATACAGACAGCATTTGTGCTGCAATTTCTTATGCGTATCTCAAAAATCAGATTGATAACCCTATCTATGAAGCTCGTCGCGCTGGCTCACTCAACCGTGAGACCGCCTTTGTTTTAAATCACTTTGGCTTTGAGGAGCCGCAGCTTATTACTACGGTTACTCCTCAGATCAAAGATGCAGAGATTCAGACTCAGCCAAAAGTTGATGCTGGAATGAGCCTCTATGCTGCTTGGCAGCTTATGCAGGACGTTAAACTTGATACACTCTGCGTTACTGATGAGGAAGAAGAGCTTACTGGCCTGATTGCCGTTAAAGATATTGCAAATGCAAACATGAGTCTTTCCGAGCCAAACCTGCTCTCTAAGGCTAAGACAAGCTATGCAAATATCGTTTCTACGCTTGGTGGCACCATAGTTCTTGGTGATCCTCAGGGCGTTGTTAAGCAGGGCAATATTCGCGTTGGTACCAGTGCTTCTGCACTTTCAGAGATTGTTGATACTGGCGATATCATTGTTGTTGCTGGCAACCATGAGAACCAGACTATCGCAGTTGAGCACGGCGCTTCCTGCCTTATTGTCTCTTGTGATGCTCCAATTGCTCAGGACGTTATTGACCTGGCTAAAAAGCGTGATTGCGCTATTATCAGCACTCCTCGCGATACCTTTGAAGTAGCTCGCCTGCTTATCATGTCTATGCCTGTACGTGAGAAGATGCTCACTGACGACATCCTTAAGTTCAGCGTTAACACCGCAATTGATGATGCTCGTAAGGAAATGACCAACTCAAGGCACCGCTTCTTCCCTGTTATTAACGAGAACGGAACTTTTGCTGGTCTTATCAGCGGTCCTGGTCTTTTGAATCCTCGCAAGAAGCATGTCATTCTTGTTGACCACAACGAGCGCACTCAGGCAGTTGATGGTCTTGAGCAGGCAGAGATTATGGAGATTGTTGATCACCATCGCATCGGCTCCATTGAGACTTCTAACCCAATTACCTTTAGAAACGTCCCTGTTGGCTGCACCTGCACCATCATCTATGGCCTCTACCACGAGTACGGCATTGAGATTCCAAAGAATATTGCTGGCCTCATGCTCTCTGCAATTCTTTCCGACACCCTTGCATTCCGCTCCCCTACCTGCACCG
>CAUTOT010000117.1:0-4303 GCA_963539765.1 uncultured Atopobium sp.
CATTTTACACATCTAATGACGATAATCTGCATGATTGGGGCATTTTCAGCGTCATGTATACGTCTTTTTGGCAGAATATCTGACTTAGGTGTGTTTTGAACTGCCTCCCATTTCTCGTGTCCAAGAAATGGGAGGCAGTTCAAATTCATCAGTCACGATGTTTTTAAAGAATGGATTTGTTGAAGAGTACAGAACGAGCGAAATTATCATGCTCAAAAAGGAACTATAAAAGAGTTCTTCAATAGGACAGTTGTACTAATTGGAGCGGTTGTACTAAAAATTAAATCTTTTATATATGCAGGTCAGATGTGCACTTACTACTTCAAGTAATGTTCTTTCAATTATCTGCGCCTTTGTTGTTGCATAACAGCAAAGAAACGTGTAAAAAATACATTGCAATCAAGTACTCTTGAATGCAAGATAAGTATTACTCGAGTAAGGGGCTCGAGATACGGAGAGGAATGTATTATGAAGGCAACAGTTAATGAGGATTGCATCGGTTGCGGTCTCTGCGAGAGCACTGCTCCTGAGGTATTCGAGATCGGCGACGACGGTCTTGCTCACGCTATTGAGGAAGAGGTTCCTGAGGCTGCAGAGGACGCAGCACAGGAGGCTTGCGACGGCTGCACAGTCACCGCTATTGAGCTTGACTAGTTTTTAGCTTAGCTTTTCTTTCTTAGCATGTAAGCCTGATGGGTTTCTCGCCTATCAGGCTTCTTTTTTGGGTACAGTATCAGCAAAACCTCAAATGATAGGAACACATATGATTCTTGCATCACAATCCCCTAGGCGCCTTGAGCTTATGCAGTCTATGGGAATAGATCCACAGGTTATGCCAGCTGATATTGATGAAGCTCAAAAAGTTGACGAGAAACCCCTTGCACTGGTAAAGCGCTTGGCTCAAGAAAAGGCTATCTCAGTGTGCTATAAGCTCATGGAGCAGCCTAACTTTGAGCAACTCAACAATGAGATTGTTCTTGCGGCAGACACCATTGTCTGGACAGACGACAGCCAGGTTTTTGGCAAGCCCTCAGATGCTGAAGACGCCAAACGCATGCTTTCTAAGCTTTCTGGTCAAACTCACCATGTATCCACTGGTGTTGCTCTGCGCCGCTTTAAGGCCTTCAAGTCCCCCTCTCCTGACGGAGCGCCCTCTGTTGTTGCCGTAGCGTTTGTAGAGACCACTGACGTCACGTTCTTTGAACTCTCTGAAGATGAGATTGCCGCCTATGTTGCCTCCGGTGAGCCAATGGATAAGGCCGGTGCTTATGGCATCCAGGGAAATGGTCGCTATCTGGTCCAGAGCATTCAAGGAGATTACGAGAATGTCGTGGGACTCCCCGTTTCTCTACTTTCTCGTGAGCTAGTTAAATTTACCGGTAATCATGACTATCTAGAGCATGCACTAGCAGGACGTAAGCATTAAAGCACTCTATTCATGATAGAAAGCCCTCGTATCACGTTGGATGAACTGCCTCCCATTTCTTAGACACGAGAAATAGGAGGCAGTTCAAAACACACCTAAGTCGGATAATCTGTCAAAAAGACGTATACATGACGCTGAAAATACCTTAATCATGCAGATTATCTTTATTAGATGTGTAAAATGCCCGCATCTGAGCAGAATATCTTACTTAGGTGTGTTCCGTAGATACAGAATTTATCGATAGTTAAATTTCTTATATAAGTCTATTCATATTTAAGCATATTAGATGAAGTTTATGCATAGAGATGCATATCAGGTAGTACGACCGCCTAACTGCCTAGCTATCTTGATTAAGAACATGTCGACTCTTCAGCAGAACCTACCAAAGCTGCGCTATTTTGTACGCCAAGCCTAAAAGCCAACGTTAACACGCTGCAGAATCATAATCACCTGCATATGAATTACCTCCCATTTCTTATGTCCAAGAAGTAGGAGGCAGTTCAGGATACGAGGGTTTTGCTTTTAGATTTGAAAGAACGTTTAGTTGAACTTAACAACCTTCTGAGCCACACGGTAACCACCGATAGTGACCGTCTTACCAATCTTGCCAGGAAGGTTTGTGGCGGTGCCTACAAGGCCATAGCGAGCCTTGCGGTACATCTTCTTGTCATAAGCGCGAAGCTCATCCCAGAGCTCCTCCAGCTGGTCCATGGCATCATCACGGTCACTCATCTTAGAGAAGACAGAGCAGATAGCCATGATGATAGTGAAGTAACTCATCATGTACGTCTGAAGACGTGGAGAAGAGATGTCGTCGTAGATGTGATATGCATGCATCATATTACGAGCAACACGCCAATAATGATCAACGCGACTTGTTAAGACCTTCTCATTAACTGATTGATCGTCTCGACCAATGAAATAACGATACAGGTCAACGTCAACGTAGTAGATAGTCTTTACCTTAGGGAATGGAACGTAGGCGTAGACGTTATCTACATAGAAGGTGTGTGCAGGCATCTGAATGTTTGCAGAGCGCAGGACCTCAACGCGGTACGTAATTGCATGCATCAGAAGGTACTGAGACAGCTTGAAGCGGCCAATCTCTTCCCAGCCAATAATCTTGTTAGTAGGAACCGCGTCGCGATAGTCTACAAAGTTCTGAGTGTTGTCCTCAACGTGCTCGTAGACGTAGTTGGAAAGAACCAGGTCAACGGGATTGTCAGAGGCAATAAAGGTACGAAGCTGCTGAAGGAAGGTCTTTAAAGCATCGCCATCTACCCAGTCATCTGAGTCAATGTTTTTGAAGTACACGCCATCAGCATGAGAAACGGCCTTCATAACAGCAATGCCGTGGCCGCCGTTTTCTTGATGAACTGCTTTGATGATGTTTGGATAACGCTCCTGCCAAGCATCAGCTTTAGCAGCAGTGTCATCTTTTACAGAACCATCATCAACAATAACAATCTGCACGTCATCAGCGTAATCAGAGCCCTCAAGAATTGACTCAATGCAGTGATCCATGTACTCCGAAGAGTTATAGCATGGAATACCAAAGGTGATTGTCTTTTTCATGCAAGCTCCCTATGCCTGATGAGCAATAAGCTCGTCAGAAAGTTCCAGTGCAGAAGCAACAACGCCATCCATATCGTAATAACGATACTCAGCAAGACGACCAACTGCGTGGAAGTTCAGAATGCCAGAAGTGCGCTCCTTGTAAGAACGATAGAGCTCCTGATTTTCTGGCTCGAGAATAGCGTAATAAGGGGTCTGACCACTCTCTGGAACATATGCGTGTGAGTACTCACGCATGATGGTTGTTTTACCAGGAAGAACCTGACCAGTCATGTTCTTAAACTCAGTGATACGGGTAAAGTCCTCGCTGGTGGTGTAATTAACGGTACCAACAGGCTGGAACTGATCTTGATCAAGCGTCTCAAACTGCATATCAAGCGTACGATATGGCAGAGCACCCTGATCAAGGTTGAAGAGCTCATCCAGAGGACCGGTATAAATTACCTCGCCCACAAATGGTTTCTCGCAAACGCTAATGTTAGAAGCGCTGAGCTTCATGATGTCACGAACATCAACATCCAAAAAGACATCAATCAAGTCATGGTCAAGCATGTTTTCAAAGAGCTTGGTGTAGCCCTCTTTTGGCATGCCCTGATAGGTTGCGCCTGGGAAATAGCGATCATCATCGCCGACAAAGATTGGAACGCGGCCTGTGATGGACTTGTCAATCTGGTCTGGAGTCTTACCCCACTGCTTCATGGTGTAGTGCAGGAAGACGTTCTCATAAACGTAGTCAGCAATCTCTTCCAGATCTGGATCGTTCTTCTCGCGAAGCTCCATGATAGGAACTTTAACGTTCTCACCAAACGTAAGAACCAGCTTTTGATAGAGTTTCTCGCCACGCTCTTCTCCAAAGGCAAGCTTCAAAGACTGGTGGTTAAAAGGAACCGGCATCAGCTGGCCGTTAATGTTAGCCAGAACTTTATGCTGGTAGTTAGTCCACTCAGTAAAGCGCGAGAGGAACTGGTGAACGCGGTCACTCATGGTGTGATAGATGTGTGGACCGTACTCGTGAACAAGAACGCCCGCGTCATCAAGGCGATCGTAAGCGTTACCGGCAATGTGGTTTCTGCGCTCAAAGATTGCTACCTTTGAATTGCAGTTTTCTGCCATACGACGAGCAACAACTGCGCCTGCATAGCCAGCTCCAACAACAATAACGTCGTAGTTGTCGGGGTTAAAACCGGCAGGAAGACCATGATTGATAGACATGTAAACCTCCGTGTGCGCCTAAGTGCGCAGGATTTGTATGTGAAACTTCACTCATTTTAACACGCGTCTATAAAGTGAGCCACGCGGGGC
>CAUTOT010000118.1:0-4281 GCA_963539765.1 uncultured Atopobium sp.
AAACTTTTATCTGGGCAAACGTTGTATGCAGAAAAATGAAATCTCCAACTAAACGGATTTTTTACCACTTGGAGGTGACTCGAGGAACTTTTGACACCGAAATGTCCATCCGCGCACGCCTGCACACGTTAACAGCACGTCGCCGTGACTGCCCGCACACGTATCCACGCACGTTACCAGCACGTCGCAGCGACCATCCGCGCCGGCGCACACATTACCAGCACGTCGCTGTGCCCGCCCGCACGTACGCGCTCGCACCCGCCCACACCTGTGCGCCCATCCGCGCACCCGCGCACAAAAAAGCCTGGTAGCGGAACGCTACCAGGCTTTTAGCGAAGCTAAGTCTCTAAGCTAGATCTTAGAACTCGACAGGAAGGTCGAAGTAGACACACTTAAGCAGCTGCTCCATCTCCTCCTGGGTAGGCTTGCGTGGGTTGGAGAGGGTGCAAGCGTCCTCGATAGCAAGGCGAGCAACCTCTGGAGCCTTCTCGAAGAACTCCTTCTCGTCGATGATGGAGGTCTCGGACTTGGTTCCGCCCTCGCCGTAGTTCTTGATGCCCTGTGGGATGTCAAGAGCGTCGTTGATGTCGCGAATCTTCTGAACAAGTGCCTCTACCAGCTCGTCCTCAGTGTTGCCCTCAAGGTGCAGAATCTCCTTAGCAATGAATGCATAGCGAGCCTTTGCGCGCTCGTCACGAGCGTTGAACTGAATGACCTTGCCCAGGTACATAGCGTTTGCGCAACCGTGGATGATGTGACCACCGGAGAATGCAGCGCCGGTCTTGTGAGCCATGGAGTGAACAATGCCCAGAAGGCCAGAAGAGAATGCAATACCAGCAATGCACTGTGCGTCATGCATGTGCTGACGTGCCTCTTTGTCACCTTTGTAGGACTTTGGCAGCCACTCGACAATCTCGCGGATTGCGTGCAGAGCATCGCCGTCGGTGTACATGGAAGCAACGGTAGAAACGTATGCCTCGATAGCATGGGTCAGTGCGTCCATACCAGTGTGAGCAACAAGCTTAACAGGCATGCCGTAAGTGAGCTCAGGGTCAACAATTGCGACGTCAGGGGTAATCTGGAAGTCAGCGATTGGGTACTTAACGCCCTTCTGGTAATCGGTGATGATGGAGAATGCGGTTACCTCAGTTGCGGTACCGGAAGTAGAAGAAATTGCGCAGAAGTGAGCCTTGGTGCGAAGCTCAGGAAGGCCAAAGACCTTGCACATGTCCTCAAACGTGGTCTCTGGGTACTCGTACTTGATCCACATAGCCTTAGCTGCGTCGATTGGGGAGCCGCCGCCGATAGCAATGATCCAGTCTGGCTGGAACTCGCTCATCTTAGCAGCGCCACTCATAACGGTCTCGACGGAAGGATCGGACTCGACGCCCTCAATGTGAGCAACCTCAAAACCTGCGGACTTAAGGTCATTCTCGATGTCATCAAGGAAGCCGCCGCGACGCATGGAGCTACCGCCGGAAACGATGACTGCCCTCTTACCCTTGAGGTTCTTAACCTCGTGACGAGCACCCTCGCCAAAATACAGATCGCGTGGATTTGTAAAACGTCCCATAAAACCTCTCCTTAACTATGTGCCGCTTCCCTTAGCGGCTAGCGAAGCCATTCTTCGCAATTACTTCTTCTCAACATTTCTATATTAGCTCATTTTGGACAGCTGTACCAAAATGAATGTGCCATTTTATGCAATATCGTTCAGAATTTATGCACTCCCCTGACAGGAACCTGACGCACGTCTGGCGAGAAACCCGTTCACTCCAAACGTTTCCGTCTGCCGTTCACAATCTTCTGACGACGCTCGCGGACTTGCTCCGCACACCTAAATAACCTGCGATATCATTACGTAAGAGAGAAAGGAATCACGTGGCGTTTGACCCAGTAAAAGAAGACTACCAGCGGCTTATCCTCCGCTTTGCTCGCACGCAAGTTGGCGACGAGGACAGCATTGCCACGCTGATGAAGGACTTCAACTGGCGATTCTCCAACGACCGCGATTCTCTCCCCCAAACAGACGAAGACCGCGCATTTAACCTGGTTGCTCAGGCGTCCGAGATTGTTGATTATCGTCTGCCTTTTGTCGAGGAATCTCAGGCGCAGACCCTTATCGACCAGGGAAAACGCCTCCTCAACCAGGCAATTCAACTGGACCCCAACTGTTTTGACGCCCAGCGCATGCTCCACGCCTCAAATAGCAGGCTTTTTGACGCCTACTACCAGTTCCTTGTGGAGAAACTCCCCCAGGTAGAAGCCGCGTGCTACCAGAAGGCGCAGGAGTCCTCGCAGGGGCTCCCCGCTGAGCAGGCAGAGCTTGCCCAGAGGCTGGCCATCAACCCCTATAAGCGCTGGTTGGCAACGCTTTCTTCTCGCGCGCTTATCTGCGGCCGCAACAAAGACGCCATCGCATATGGCGAGAAACTCCTGGAGCTTGACGCTGCAGATGCGGCCGATGCTCGTTTTACGCTTGCACTCGCATACGCAAAACTCGAGGACGAGGACGCCCTCGACAACCTCATGGACAAGTACCGCAAGCTGGATCCACCTCGAGGGGCAGATGACCCGTGGATTTTGCTGGCTCGGCTGGCTATTCACTTCAAGAAGCGTGAGCTGGTTGAGGCAGAACACTATCTTGACCTGCTGATTGAACGCTATCCCGAGGCAACGCTTTGCTGTTTTGTACAGAAGGATTTGCCCGAGGGGGAGTTCTCGCGCCTTAACGTGCTCCCCTATTCTGAGGATGAGCTCATCATTGCCATTGCAGAGGCAACGGTGCTGCTGCAAGAAGGAAATGACCTGATAGGACGCGGTGTTCTTGGCCGTTGGCTTGCAGATCAAGTTAGGGCGAGAGACCCAAAGACCGTTGAACTTGCAGAAAAAGAGCTGCAAATGCAGGCAAACGCCTTGTTCGCTTCTACAGATTCTTTCCCTGGTGGATTTGACTTCCCCGACGATTCCCTCGCTGGAGGCGCCGCTCCTGGCGACCCCGGCTTCCCCGGAGGTCCCGCTGGCCCGCGACCACACGGACCGTATATCGACGGGCCAAATAATCCACACTCAGGTGGTGATGCAGAGTGATTAAGCATTCCGCTAACGATATGGTCAGCGAGCAGGTAGACCGCCTAGTCACAAAGTGTGCCCAAGAAAAGAACATCGTCTCTGAAGCTGCTCTTTATGAGTTGAAACTTGCGGTAGAAGCTTCTCCTGAAGACTTTATTGCTGACGAAGAGGAAAAAGCTTTTGCTCAATACGTCAACGTCATTGGTAAGTATCAGGCTGAAATTACTAAAGAAATTGATTCTGATGCGGACTTCTTCTCAAGCCGTATGGATCTGCTTAACTTCTTGCATAATCAGATGACAAATATTACTGAAAACCCAGCTCTTAACAGCACAAGTATCAATCTTGAAGCACAGAGAATCCTGGCGCAAATCTCCAACAATCATCCTGCAGCCATCCTTAACGACCTGCTTGACCTGCAAAAAGAATTCGACCCTATCTTTAGGCCAAAACTAGAACAAGCAAAGCAAGAGCAAGCTGATGCCTGGAGCTGCGCTGAGGCACGACCACTTTTGCGCCTCTACGCACAGATTGCCCAGGTGGCAACTGATTGCGCCTGCTTTAAGCTTTCTAAAAAAGCCTGCGAAGATCTCTTGTTCTTCTCGCCAACAGATTTGCTGGGTGCGCGTTTTACCTTGGCATATGTCCTTGCTCGCCTGGAAGACGAGGATGGACTCCATAAGCTGGATGAGAGCTGTGGATATCAGTCCAATGCTTGGATGCGCCTGGCGTTTACGCTGCTGTTCTTCAAGTTGAATCGCATGCCCGCGGCAAAGCGCGCGCTCAAAGGCTTTGTTAACCTCGGCGAGGGAGCGGCATATGCGCTGCTCAGACCATCTTTTGTTGATCTTTACATTCCGTGCAGAATCAACTTCACGCCTGACACGTTTGCCGAGAACGTTATCGCAGTTCACGAGGCCGAAGCGATTATCGCCGACGTGCCGGAATTTATTTCGTGGGCAGAGTCGGTGCCTAGCGTGACTCAGAGCGCTCGCGACTACGCATTTAAGGCCGGACTGGACTGGTGGGAAAACGAAGAATAGATGAAAGCTCAAAATCGGCTCGTTTAGCACTAGAAATCTGCATCATCTTTGCTATACTTTTTCTTCGCGTCCCCATCGTCTAACGGTTAGGACATCGCCCTTTCAAGGCGGCAATACGGGTTCGATTCCCGTTGGGGGCACCATAGAACGCAAATCCCAAGGCAGC
>CAUTOT010000119.1:0-4263 GCA_963539765.1 uncultured Atopobium sp.
TAATGAGATAGATCGAATCGCACAGAGTGCAAATCTCAATAGCCGAGAAAAACTAACTGACGTCTTAAATTAACAACATAATAAGAAAGTCAAAATGAATGCCTCCCATTTCTTATGTCCAAGAAAGGGAGGTAGTTCAAAATAGAAGGCTTTCCTTTTTTCGTTATAGGTTGCCGCCACCAAGTTTGTTGTATGACGTAATAACTTTGGTGCGTGTTTTGGTACCTGGTGGAAAGACGGTGTCAAACAAAGGCATGATGCCACGGAAAAGCACGCCACTTTGCACACGATGAGAAAGACCTTTTACCGTACGTCTTGACTCTTCAAGCTGTGAACGTAGCTCCTCAAGATAAGGGGAGCGGCGAGCGTAGAACCAGAAAAGACCTGCAAGATCTGAGTTTGGATAGAGCCAAGGCCTGTTGTCAGGTCCTGCAAAATGCGCAATACAGATATTCTTACGAGCTTCTTCGTATTCTTCTCGCACGTCGTTTGGTGCCTGAGCAACAATGTGATCGCGGCGAAGGAATTGCCAGTCTACCAGGTAATTCCATTTCATATTAATACGGAGATAATGGCCGTTTACAAACCTGTTAAGAACATCTTGATCAAGCCAGCGCCATGAGCGCATGGTTGAGACCTTTAGAAACTCCTCAGGGGAAATCTGCTTTCTAATCTCTTCAAGGTTCATCAAAATGACGCCAGCCTGGAAGTAATCGTGAGGATCATCCATACCCAGCTCATTTTTGAGGTAGGGGCCAACGGTGGCGTCATAGCCGTCAATCTGACCAATGGTATCGGCGTCGCGTGTTGCACCTACCAAGTATCCTGTGACGTCAATATCGTAGAGCTCTGCAATATCGGTATTAACTACCAGGTCAGAGTCAAGGTAGATGGCCTTATTGACATTGGGAAGCAGTGAGGGAGCAAGCAGTCTGTAGTAAGTTTCTGGTCTAAAGTGACCATGATGAGGAAGTTCAATATCACCAAGAGCTGCGTCAACATCTAAGAATCCAACATGTACATTATCAACAAGCTGAGCCTGACGAGTAAGTGTAATCATGCTGGTAGGAGAGAGGTCACGAGTCAAAACAATGATGTCGTAGCGACGCTCAGGATTGACGTTCTCAATGATGGACTGAATTGCTACAGACAAATACGGCACAAAGTTATCACTGCAGGCAAAAACAAGCACAACGTCATTAAGGGCAAGACCCAGCTCATCGGATGAGCTTGCAAGCATTGCTCCCGAAAGTTGCGCTCTGCCAGTTCCCGCAAGGCGTTGTGTAGGTATTTTCCGTAATCTTCTCATACGTAAGACTTTAACACTTAGACACCAAAAACGCCTGCTGCGTTTGCCATTACTTCGGTTTGCACAGAGTATCCACGAGCCTCACTCAGACCGCTCAGCGCACGCTTCAGGCTGTCTACAATGTCCGCCGCGCTAATATTCGTCTGATCACTGGATGGAAGGTCAGTCTCGGTAAGGAGTTTATCTTTTGGGTAGACCTTAGCGTATTCACGGCCACGCTTGGTCTTAAGGCTCATCTCGCCAACAGAGAACCAACAGCCAAGCTTAATAGCTCTTTGGAGCTCTTCTGAGCTACCGCTAAACCAGTGGATGATAGGAATGCATTCTTGAGCAGCTCCTGTCTGCTCAAGAATATCTAGTACCGCATCAACACTTCTAACGGTGTGCATCGAGAACACTCGTGGCTGGCCGTTGCGTGAAAGCTCTGCTGCACGTGTGCAGATCTGCGCAAACGTTCTAACCTGCAAATCTTGCAACCCATCAACACAATAGCGAGAAGAAAAATCTAGTCCAATCTCGCCAATGTAAGATGTCTGCTCCATAAGCTCTAAAAGGAGCTCTATGTCTTTTTGAGTAACGCGCTCATCAGAGATATACCAGGGGTGCGCTCCAAGTCCCACACGGATGTTGTCTTGCGTAAGCTGAGGAGCAAGTTCTAGGTAGTCGTGAGGAGTAACGCCGCAGGTAAAGAAACCTAATCCGGCGTCATGAGAACTTCTCGCTACATTGAGTGGAGAGTCCATAAGATTGGCATGGACGTGCGCATCAAAGTATGTGAGGTTACTCATAAGCAAGCCCTGAAAGATGCAGAATGACGTCTGAGGCAATCATCTGACCCATAATAGGAGGGTAGTAGGACATAGTTCCTAGCTTGGCAGATTTGCCCGTTGCGCCCTCGGGTGCAAAAACTGGTCGCGCTGGCTCAGGGGAGTAGAGCACACGGAAGTCGGCAAGTCCACGCTTTTTGGACTCTTTTCTCATTACTCTTGCAAGAGCATCGGTATGTGTTTTTGAAAGCGTAGTAATCTCCAGAAGTTCTGGGTGGATTTTATTGCCGCCGCCCATGCTGGAGATGAGGTAGATATCGTTCTTCTGACACCATGCCACAACCGCTAATTTAGCAGAAATGGTATCGATAGCATCAACTACAACATCTGGTTTTGGAAGAGCAGAGAGCTGCTCGTCAACGTTGTCTTTAAGCAAAAACGCGTCAAGTGTGACCACGTGAGCGTCTGGATTAATGTCCAGAATCATCTCTTTGGTAACGTCAACTTTTCTTTTTCCAATGGTGCTCACATAGGCAATAGCCTGTCTATTAAGGTTGGATGCTTCTACTGCATCAGCATCCACTAAAACAAAGGAACCTACACCGCCTCTGGCCAGCGCCTGAACACAGTTTGAACCAACGCCACCAAGCCCTAAGACCATAACGCAGGAATTTTGAATTTGTCCAAGGCGGTCTTTTCCTAGAACAAGTTCGAGTCGAGCAGTGGCTTCAGGAATTGTGGCAGACATAGAGCTCCTCATAAAATGTATCTGCAGATAGTATTTATTGTTCAAGAGTATAGAGGGCCTTAAAGTAATGATTTTGTTGCATAAGTTCCTCAAACGAACCCTTTTCGATAATACTACCTTCCTTCATTACAATAATTTCGTCAAATTTTTTCAGCTGAGCTTCCTCTAAGTTGTGTGTAATAACTAGGCGTAGTGTGCCTTTGAGATTTGTTATTGAATTTATAATTTGGTCAGTAGTTGAATGGTCAAGTGCTGATGTAGCTTCATCGAAAAACAGAACTTTAGAACCCTTTAACAAACTTCTAGCAATACAGATTCTTTGACGTTCGCCACCAGAAAGGTTTGAACCTGCTTCACCACATTGATAGCTCAGTTTATTTTGTTTAATGAACTCTGTAAGTCCAGCCTTTTCACAAGCTTGAGAAATAGCATCTTTTGAGTGGTTTTCGAACATAGTAATGTTGTCTTCAATTGATGCATTGAATAAGAAATTCTCTTGTTGTACAAGTGAAACGTTTTGATAGAGACTCTTTTTATTAATAGTTCTTAACTCTAAGCTATCGTAAAATATATCTCCTTGATAACTTAAATTGCCACCCATAAGCAGATTAAATAAAGTAGACTTTCCAGATCCTGATATTCCAACAATTGCATAACTTTTATTAGGTAGAAGTTTGATTGATAAATTTTTCAGTACAGCTTTATTTTGTTCATACGCAAATGAAAGATTATTGATGACTATTCCTTTTGTAACTTTATCTAAAACCTGTTGTCCTTCTTCTTCCTCATTGTCAGCGAGAGTCTCAGAAAATTTTAAAATCAAATCATTTGAAGCCTTACGTGACGCGAGTACCGGCGGAATTGTTTGTAAAGGAAGACTGATGTAATTCATTAGTAACGTAGCCATAAGAATTACACCAGGGGTAACTCCTTGATTTGAAATACAAAGATATGTGCCAGCAATTAAAACAGCCCATTGAGATAATCCGAAAGCGCTCCAACTCAGAGTATTAATGAATCGAGTAGTCTTTCTACTCTCTTTTTTTGATTTTTCAAGAGCATCATTGTCTTTTTCAAATAGTCTTACGGCAGCCTCTGTTGCTCCGTAAGCTTTTATCAAAGGAAAGCCTTTTACCAGATCAGTGATTTGAGCAATAAATTGACTTGTTTTCTCAGAAGATTCTTTTTGAATTTTACCGAGTGTTCCGCCTAGCTTTACACCGATAATCAGAGGAAGAATTGAAGCAGCAATAGCTACCATAGTTAATGGAATGCTTTGAACCATTAGCATTATGAGAGCCACAATGAAAGATATGCTATCGCTCACCAAAGAAAACATCTGTTCAAGATATGTGGTTTCTATAGTATTTAAATCATTAGTAAGTGCAGATACATAAACGGAACTACCACTTGCTTCAAACGAGTTTATACCTTTTTTC
>CAUTOT010000120.1:0-4183 GCA_963539765.1 uncultured Atopobium sp.
CGTGTTGTCTCTGCACTCAGGTCCAACAACCACGTAGTAGGCTTCATGGGCGACGGCATCAACGATGCTGCTGCAATGCGCTCCTCCGACGTAGGAATCTCTGTTGACACCGCTGTTGACGTGGCAAAAGAGTCCGCTGACATCATTTTGCTGCAGAAGGATCTGCTGGTACTTGAGCACGGTGTTGAAGAGGGTCGCAGAACCTACGGCAACACCATCAAGTACATCAAGGCAACCGCAAGCTCCAATTTTGGTAACGTGCTATCCGTTTTGGTGGCCAGCTTCTTCCTGCCATTCTTGCCAATGAGCGCGCTTCAGCTGCTCCTCTTGGGTCTTGCATATACCGTTACCTGCATTGCGATTCCTTGGGACAACGTTGACGATTCGTTCCTCTCAAGCCCTCGCTCTTGGGATGCACATTCAATTACAAACTTTATGCTTTGGATTGGACCTATCAGTTCAATCTTTGATGTGCTGACTTTTGCGCTTATGTTCTTTGTGGTCTCTCCCGCCCTTGCCGGAGGAACCTGGGCAGAACTTGTCGCAGCCGGAAATACCGCAGCTCAGGCACTCTTTATCCTGTCTTTCCAAACAGGCTGGTTCATCGAATCCATGTGGACCCAGACCTTTGTTCTCCACGCACTCAGAACCAACAAGATCCCCTTTGTTCAGAGCATGCCTTCTACCTCGCTATTTGCCCTCACAACCGCAGGAATCATTATGGTTAGTGCTCTTCCGTATCTGCCCATGTTTGCCCAGCCTTTGAGCCTTGTTGCTCTGCCTTTGTCATTCTTTGGGTGGTTAGTGGCGCTCATGAGCGGGTATATGGTTCTTATCACCATAATCAAGAGCCTCTACGTTAAGCGATTTGGCTCTCTGCTCTAACCTTGCTCCAGGAAGGACCACGATGGACGTAAAAGAAGCCATGGACCAGCGCATTTCACTGCGCGCCTACGACCAAAAGTCTATTGAGCAAGAGAAACTCTCTCAGCTCCAGGAAGCTATTGACGACGCAAATGCCCAGATGGCTGAGGTTGCGCCCGATCACCCCGCAATCCTTACCATCGAAGGTCCTCACCTTGAGGACGGCACTTCCGTTCACATGAAGAACAGGTCTATTGTCGGTCCCATTTACCACTACGTAGCAGGTTATTGTGAAGACGCAATTGCCCGTGAACTCATCGGTTACTATGGCGAGAAGATCGTTCTTCTCGCCACCCAGCTGGGCATTGGTTCATGCTGGATTGCCGAGACCATGGACTGGAAGACCCTGGCTCGCGACGAATACAACGGCCTTAAGCTGGGCATTATTATTTCTATCGGATACGCTCCGGAGAAAATTCCGCTCAAGCAGGAGGGCATTCGTACCGCAATTCGTCTGCGCACCAAGAAGCCTGCGCAGATTATGACGGCAGACGGTACTCCAACTGAACCGAAGCAGATGCCCGAGTGGTTTAACCGCGGCATTGATGCGGTTTTGGCATGCCCAACCGCCATCAACAAGCTGCCAGTTGTATTTGACCTGACAGATGGCGTGGTAAGCGCATCTATGCCTAACCAGCGCCACCTCATCCAAGACTATGACCTGGGTATCTCCAAGCTGCACTTTGAGCTTGCTGCCGACCTCAAGGGTACGTGGGAGCTTGGACAGCCTGGTCGCTTTATCGTTTCTGAGTAGCCTTCCACGCGTAGCGCCCCAGTTCACAAACGTTATGTTCCCGAGCGGCGCATTCCTGGATGACACTCCCAGCTCAGCGCACCCAGCGCGCCTCTTAGCTCAGCACCGCACCACTAACAAGAAAGGACCTCATATGGCCTGTTCCGCACAGCACGTTGCAAACAAAGTTCTCTCGTCCTACCAGTGGAGACTTGCAACCAAGAAGTTCGACCCAACCAAAAACGTCTCTGACGAGGACCTTGAGGTAATCCTTGAGGCTGCTCGTCTGGCACCTAGCTCCTACGGTCTGGAGCCTTGGCGATTCCTGGTTGTTAATCTGCGAGAGGATCAGGCCTCTGAGCAGTCACTTCGCCTTAAAGAGAAACTTTACGAGCCATGCTATGGTGCTCGCGCGTCCCTTAACGGTGCTCATTACCTGGTTATTCTGCTTGCTCGCAAGAACGTCAACGCAGAGTCTGCTTACGTTAAACACATGATGCACGACATCAAGCAGCTTCCTGCGGACTTTGAACCAACTTACGCTGCAGCCTTCAAAAACTTCCAGGAGAACATGTTTGACCTGGTAGGCAACGAGCGCGCAACCTTTGATTGGGCTTGCAAGCAGACCTACATTGCGCTTTCAAACATGCTCACTATGTCCGCTATGATTGGCGTTGATAGCTGTCCAATCGAGGGCTTTAACCGCGAGGCTGTTGATAAGATTTTGGAAGAAGAAGGTCTTCTCGACGGCGGCCAGTACAACGACTTTGGTGTTTCCTGCATGCTTAGCCTGGGCTATCGTGATATGGATCCTGTCCAGAAACGTCGCCAGCCTGCTGAGGATGTTATCGTCAAGCTGTAAAGCGTTGTTACACTAACTTTTGAGCTGCCTCCTATTTCCCACACTGAGGAAATAGGAGGCAGTTTGTTTAGCAGGGGATTCTTTGCTGAGAGAGAAAGTCTTTGCCTTGTAAGAGCTTATTGCTCATGCGAAACTCGGTCACACATAGCTTGATCGCACACCATTTTGTCGCCAACTGGTCTTTTGTGGCGCGAAGAAACTTATTCTGATTCAAAAATGGCCCATTTCAGTGCGAAGTGGTAAAAAATGCGTTTAGTTGGGGTATACAGGATTGGCACACTTCTATGCAATCGTTTTACCAGCAGTTTTAATTGGACGAATTTTTCGTGAACATTCACATTATTTCTGAACTGCTTAAACGTAAATGCCAAAATGACAAAACTAAAAAATTATCCCCAACTAAACGGGTTTTTTACCCAAAACAGCACCCTCTGAATGACATATCAATTTCTTGATTAGTTTTTGTGCATATTAAGCGGTCTTTATGCACGCGAGGTACATTCGTACATTTTGAGCGCCCTGTAAGCCTCGCTCGCTCTGTACACCCCACGCGATCCGTCGCGCCATACACGCCGCGTAACTACGACGTGTATGGCGCGCTCACATAATCAGCCCAACCAGCAAGAAAACCGCTGGCTACCTGCGGATAAACCTAAAGCCGCGGCCAGAGTGGATGTACGGCAAGAAAGCTCGATCCTCTTCGCAGATACTACCTGCAACGTTGTCGCGAGCATCAAGCTCCAAAAGACCACGAGCAATCGAAAGCTCGCCTGCATAACGGCCATATGCCTTGCTACTTACCAAGATGGCACCGGTAGCAACAGTTTCCCAGGTAGAAGGCTTTGCGTCGTATACGGGAGCGTCTTTCCACAGCCTGGACTCCTGCGAGCGAATAATATACGAGCTGGAATCAGGTCGATCGGTCTGAAGTCGATTATACAGATACTCAAATTCAGGCTTGAGCTCCGTCTTTAGCTCAATGCAGTTTTGCTCAAGCTGACCGATGCGCTTCCACGTAGACTCAGTAACATCTGGATCGCCAATAAGCACCACGTCAGAGTCAGCGTCGTAGAGAGCAAGCATTGCCTGAATAAGCTCATCGCCCGAAAGCCCACGGTGTTCCTCGACAGTTGGCAGCCCCTCATAGAGAGGACCTCGGAAAATCTCGCCAGGAATAAACGAGAAAATCTGGAATCCAAGCGCCGAAAGGCGTGCGTTAATCTGTGCGACGCGCTCCAGCGAAAGACCCGTGTAGCTCTTGGGATAGTAATTGTGGCAGGCGGCAAAACGAGTGAAGTCGGCGCCAGCTGCTCGCCATGCGGAAATGTCGTCCTTGGTGATGGTCGAAGCGTTAAAGACCACGTGGAACTTGCAAGAGAGCTCTACGGTCTCCGCCGCGTCAAACCCAAAGTCAAGGCGCACATACGTAATGCCCAGCTCCGCAAGCTCGTCAAACTTCTGAACGCCAAGTTTGGAAAGAGTAGCAGGAGAAACATCAGCAATGAGGTTAATCTCCGCCTTCCGGCAAAGTTCCAAGAGCTTACGAGCCTCGGTGCGATAATCAATCCCCTCTTCCTCTGGAATCTGGAGAGAAGTAAAGGCGTAGTGGCATCCGGCTGCCTGCGCTTTTGCTACAACCTCAGCATTAGCTTCATATCCACTGG
>CAUTOT010000121.1:0-4103 GCA_963539765.1 uncultured Atopobium sp.
CATGATTGGTCCGCCGGGTGCAGGTAAAACTATGCTTGCTAAAAGAATTCCAACTATCCTCCCAGAACTCTCTAAAGAAGAGCGCGATGAGGTATTGCTCATACATTCTGTAGCGGGGTGTGAAACAGATTCTATTCAAGCAGGTGTACGGCCCTTTAGGTCTCCTCATCATTCAGCTTCTGTAGCAGGCATGATTGGAGGTGGCAGACCTGTCATCCCAGGCGAAATTTCTCTTGCCCATAAAGGCGTGCTCTTTTTAGATGAGCTGCCCGAGTTTGCTTCTAATACGCTGCAGGTTTTACGTCAGCCAATCGAAGATGGATATGTACGTCTTGCGCGAGTGGATGGCATCTATAAGTTTCCTTCTCAGTTCCAGCTCATCGCTGCAGCTAATCCTTGTCCCTGCGGATACTTCGGAGATAAAACTCACACCTGCAAGTGCTCTCCAGGAAAGATTTCTACGTATCAATCAAAAATTGGAGGTCCTTTAATGGATCGAATAGATATTGTGTGTGATGTGGCCCGACCTTCTTCTGATCGAGTAATTCAAGGTGAGCTAGGACTCACTTCAGCAGGTATGCGCTCACTTGTTGTCTCTGGCAGAGACTTTGCTTCTTGGCGAGAAACCCGTGGAGTAGATGGCATTTCTCGCCAAAAGTACGTGGAGAGCTTCGATGAATCAGCATTGCAACTGCTGCATAGATTTGCTCGTGGACTTCATTTAGGAGGTAGAGCAATAACGCGTACCTGCAGAGTTGCAAGGACTATCGCAGATATTGCTCACCATGAAAAGGTGACAAAAGACGACGTATCTGAGGCGATTGCCTATAGGTCTCGTTCTTTGGAGTAGCAATGGAGAAATGGGAGATTTCATCAGAAGATGAGGACTATCCAAAAGAATTGCTACTGCTCAATCACCCGCCTGAAATTATCTATGGAATGGGGGATAGAAGCGTTTTGCAGCAACCTTGTATGTCTGTAATTGGGGCTCGTAGAGCCACTCCATACGGCATGGCAATTGCAGAAATGGCTGGTAGATGTGCCGCAGATAACAATATTGTGGTGGTATCCGGTGGAGCTCTTGGCTGCGATTATATGGCGGGTATGGCTTCTCTTAATGCTGGTGGAAAGACTGTTGTAGTGGCAGGCTGTGGTGCAGATGTGACATATCCCACTACTTCTGCAGAGCTTTTTGAAGCAGCGCGAGAAGGAAAGGGAGCAGTTATTTCTTTAGATAGGTGGGGAACGCCTCCTAGACGCTATGCCTTTCCTAGAAGAAATGCGGTTATTGCAGCATTAGGTAAAGTGCTTTTGGTAACGGAAGCAGGGCTTTGTTCAGGCACCATGAGTACTGCTGAGTTTGCCAACTCTCTTGGTAAAACTATTTATGCAATACCCGGGTCTATCTTCTCTCCAGCCTCTGCGGGTACGAATAGACTCATCTCTGAAGGGGCTCAAATTATTCCTGATGAGACATCGTTGGGCATTGCAATTTCGTTAGATTTTGATTGCCTAGTTCAGGAACAAATGAAGCAAGATAAGAAGCTAACACCACTTTTATCTGCACTAATTGCTTCTCCTTCAAGACCAGAAGAGCTTGCATGGAGGCTATCAGAAAACGTACTTACCGTGTTAAATTCTCTTACTGATTATGAAGCTCGTGGAATGGTAAAAAGATTACCGGATGGAAGGTATACTCCTTCTAAAGAGTTTTATTTGGATTCGTAGTGTGTGATAGGTGAACAATGACACAAAAAGTTACGGTAGTTGGCGCTGGTTTAGCTGGAAGCGAATGTGCTTTACAGCTTGCTTCACGTGGTGTTTCTGTAGAGCTCATTGAGCAGCGCCCTGTTGTTTCTTCTCCAGCACACCACACAGATATGTTTGCTGAGCTGGTCTGCTCCAACTCTCTGAAATCCACTAAGGAAGATTCTGCAGCTGGAATTTTAAAGTCTGAGCTTAAAAAAATGGGTAGTTTTCTGCTCCGTTTAGCAGAAGAAAACTCTGTTCCTGCAGGTGGCGCGCTTGCGGTCAATAGAGAGGAGTTTTCAAAGGCTGTTACTGAGCAGATCAGAAATCATCCAAACATTTTGGTAACTCATGCAGAGGTTACGGAGTTATCTGATGAGCCAACAGTTATTGCGGCAGGACCACTGTGCTCAGATAGCTTGTACGAAGCAATTTCTAAGCGTGTTGGAACTAACAGAATGTCGTTTTTTGATGCAGCAGCGCCTATTGTGTCTTATGAATCAATTGACCATTCAATTGCATTTTCTCAATCTCGTTATGAGGACTTGGGAATTGGCGATTACCTCAATTGCCCCATGAATAAAGAGGAATACGACACATTTGTTGATGAGTTACTTGCAGCTAAGCGTGTTATTGGTCACGATTTTGAGCAGTCTGATTTATTCCAAGCTTGTCAGCCTATTGAGGAAGTGGCAAGAACAGGACATGATTCCATTAGATTTGGCGCTTTAAAGCCAGTAGGACTTATTGACCCCAGAACGGGTAAACGCCCCTGGGCAGCAGTACAGCTTCGTGCAGAAAATGCAGCTAAGACAGCATTTAATCTGGTTGGTTTTCAGACAAATCTTACCTGGGGAGAGCAAAAACGCGTATTTACCCTCATCCCAGGGTTGGAAAACGCTGAGTTTGTTCGCTACGGCGTCATGCACAGAAACTCTTTTGTTGACTCTCCTCATGCGCTTGACGGCTCATTTGGAATTCCGGGAACTTCTACTATTCTTGCAGGTCAAATTACGGGTACAGAGGGCTATGTCGAGGCTATAGCATCTGGATTGCTTGCTGCACTAAACATGTATGCTCGTCTGTTAGGCAAAGAGGAAGTCAGGCTTCCTTTGACCACTTCGTTTGGCTCTCTTGTGGGTTATGCAACAAACCCAAACACCAAAGATTACCAGCCCATGCATGTTAACTTTGGAATTTTTGAGCCACTGGACGAGCATATCAAAAGAAAAGACGAGCGCCGTCAAAAGATGGCAGAGCGCGCTCATAAAGACTTTGATGACTACATCTCTTCTCGTCAGGAACTTTTTGATTGCATGAAGCGTGATTAACGTGGCTATTTCAAAAGAGCAGGGTAGTCACGTTGAACAATTTATTGAGTATCTAAGTAAGGTCAGGAATCTCTCCGAGAATACCCTAAGGTCATATCAGACTGATCTTTTGGCATTTGAGCAGTGGTGTAGTAGGGAAGGTGTTTCGGTAACTCAGGTTGATCACAGAAATCTTCGTCTCTATTTGGCCTATCTCAAACAGGCTCAATATTCAGCAAAAACACTAAATAGGCACTTATCTGCGCTCCGTGGTTTTTACAAATGGATGCAGCGAGAAAAACTGATTGCCACAGACCCAGCTCTTTCACTGAGCAATCCTCGAGCACCACGAAATCTTCCACATACTATGACTGATTCCGATGTAAATAGGCTTTTAGAATCATGTGATGTTTCAACCGCGGTAGGGCTTAGAGATAGAGCATTTCTTGAGTTTTTGTATGCAACAGGAGCTCGTATTTCTGAGGTGGCATCACTTACGCTCGATCAGGTTGATTTACAAAATGGAATAGTACGTCTCTTTGGTAAAGGCTCTAAAGAGCGAATTGTTCCTCTCTATGAGTCTGCAATTGAGTGGCTCAAAAAGTACCTAAGTTCTTCTCGACCTACGCTTTTGTTGAAAGATAAAGCGGGTCGTGCACATTCGGCTCTTTTTATTTCCGTAAGAGGAAATAATATGAGCGCGGATTCTTTGCGCAAGGTTTTTTCGTCGTATCTAACGGCTGCAGGACTAGACAGCTCACTCTCGCCACACGCTATGAGACATACATACGCTACAGAACTTCTTGGTGGTGGAGCAGATCTTCGTATTGTGCAGGAACTTTTAGGTCATGAGTCGCTTTCAACTACACAGGTGTATACGCATTTGTCAGTTGACAGGCTCAAAGAAGCGGCAAAAGCAGCTCATCCAAGATCAAAATAAGCTGAGCGTTGTTGCGAAATATCTTGCGCAAAGAAGCTTGATGCATTTACGCAGTATTTGTAGAGGTTATGGTCTAAATTCTTTATAGACGTAGCCCTTGTTTT
>CAUTOT010000122.1:0-4078 GCA_963539765.1 uncultured Atopobium sp.
CACCCTATTCTTGCTTTTGCTTGACCATGTAATCCCCCACCTTCACCTTGGCGAGACAGACGATGAGGCTGAGGGCATTAAAACAAGCTGGCAAAAATCGACGCTCATGGCACTAGCGGTAACGCTCCACAACATTCCTGAAGGAATGGCCGTAGGTGTTGTTTTTGCTGGCTGGGTCTCGGGAAATTCTACTATTACCTATGCAGGAGCCATGGCTTTAGCGCTTGGTATTGCTATTCAGAACTTTCCTGAAGGCGCCATCATTTCTATGCCTCTTCATGCGGGCGGAACCTCTAAAGGCAAGTCGCTCATCCTGGGAATTTTATCGGGCATAGTTGAGCCTATTGGAGCAGTACTTACTATTCTTGCAGCAGAGCTTGTTATTCCGGTTCTTCCCTACCTGCTGAGTTTTGCAGCAGGCGCCATGATGTATGTAGTAGTAGAAGAGCTTATTCCAGAAATGAGTGAAGGCAAGCACTCAAACGTTGGAGTACTTACCTTCGCATTAGGATTTACCATAATGATGACCCTTGATGTAGCGCTTGGTTAATAACCAGGCGCTCTTTTTTTAAAGCTCGCGCTCTGGAAGAATCTTCTCTGCCAACCAAGAAGCAACCTCATCAAGAGCAACCTCAAAGCGCTCACCGGTAGCACGCTCTTTGACTTCTGCGATACCGTTTGCAACGCCCTTCTTGCCCACAATAACCTGCCATGGGAAGCCAATAAGATCTGCATCTGCAAACTTAACACCAGGACGCTCTGCACGATCATCAACAACAGTCTCAAGACCAGCTGCAACACAGGCGTCAGCTACAGCACCTGCTGCATTCCAAATCTCCGGGTCTTTGTCAGAGAGACAAAGAACAGAAACCTCATAAGGAGCAACAGAGACTGGCCACTTGATGCCCTTCTCGTCATTGTATTGCTCAACAACAGCAGCAAGCAGCCTGGAAACACCAATGCCGTAGCAGCCCATAACCAGAGGCTTGTCCTCGCCGTTTTCGTCTGTGAAGGTAGCGTTAAGAGCTGAAGAGTACTTGGTGCCAAGCTGGAAGACCTGGCCAACCTCAATACCACGAGCGGCATGCAGAGGAAGTCCACACTCAGGGCAAATATCGCCCTCCTGAGAAGTGACAAGGTCTTTCCACTCGTTGATCTCAAAGTCACGACCAAGCTCAACGTGATCAAGGTGGTAGTCTGCCTTATTAGCACCGCAAAGCCACCACTGAGTATCCTCAAGGGAGAGGTCTCCAACAACGCGGATACCCTCAGGTAGACCAACAGGTCCAATGAAGCCCTTGATGAGGCCATACTCTTCAAGCTCTTCATCGGTCATCATGTGATAGTCACCAAAGACGTGCTCAGCCTTAACCTCATTGAGCTCATGAGTACCTGGAACAAAGCACACAACTGGCTTACCGTTTCCGTCAACAAGTGCAAGAGCCTTGCGAGTTGCTGCTGGTGAAACGTGAAGGAACTCAGCAACATCATCAATGGAGCCAATACCAGGAGTGTGAATCTCACACATCTTGCCAGACTCACGTTCTTCTACGTTGATCTTTGCTGCAGCTGCCTCAGTATCTGCAGCATAGCCGCAATCACAATAGACCAGGCTTGCCTCGCCAGCCTCTGCCAGCGCCATAAACTCAACAGAGGTGTCTCCACCAATCTGACCAGAGTCTGCAACTACCTGCAGAGCCTTAAGGCGTGTGCGATCACAAACGTTCTGGTAAGCAACCTTCTCCTGGTCATAGCACTCTTGCAGCGACTCTTGATTTGCCGAGAAGGAATATCCGTCTTTCATAATGAACTCACGGCCACGCATAAGACCAAAGCGTGGACGACGCTCGTCACGGAACTTATCCTGAATTTGATAGAGCGTTACAGGAAGCTGCTTATAGCTCTTGAGCTCATTTCTAATAAGATCTGTGAAGGTTTCCTCGTGAGTTGGGCCAAGAGCAAACTGGCGGTCATGGCGGTCATGCATACGCATGAGCTCATCACCATAGACGTCCCAACGACCAGACTCTTCCCAGAGCTCAGCGGGGGTCATAATAGGAACAAGAATCTCCTGAGCACCAATACCGTCCATCTCATCGCGAATAATGGCCTCAATCTTTAAAAGAGAGCGCCATGCAAGTGGCAGATAAGAGTAAAGACCCGCAGCGGTCTTTCTAATCATGCCAGCACGAAGGAGCAGGCGGTGACTTGCAAGTACAGCCTCAGCTGGGTCTTCTTTGAGTGTTGGTGCATACAAAGAAGACATGCGCATCCAGTGCTTCAAGGTAGTTTCCTTTCAATATGAAGTAATACGTATAGTTTACTTATTTTTTGCCAAAACGATTCTCAATTTCGGCGAATAACTCATCAACAATCTTATCTTCAGGAACTTTTCTAATTGGATTGCCGTTTTCAAACAACACCGCCTGGCCTTTGCCACAGGCTACACCAAGGTCAACGCCCCTAGCCTCACCAGGACCGTTAACAACGCATCCCATGACAGCTACAGAAATTGGAGCACGAACGCCATCCAGACGTCTGGTAACTTCTTCTGCAATAGGAATCATGTCAACGCCACACCTGCCGCAGGTAGGGCAGCTCACCAACTCTGGCTTAATGCGACGCATACCAAGGGCTGCAAGAAGCTCCCATGCTACGTGGACTTCTTCTACGGGATCGGCCGTTAGAGAAAGGCGCATGGTATCGCCAATACCGCTCTCAAGCAAAATGCCCACCGCAGCAGAATTCTTTACCGTTCCCTGCCTTAACGCACCGGCTTCTGTAACGCCTACATGCAAAGGAATCTGTGGAAGCTCCTTAGAAAGCGCTCGATATACCGCAAGTGTAGTGGGAACATCGTGAGCTTTTGCTGACAAGACAATGTCGTCAAAACCGCGAGAAGAAAAGTGCTCAACAAAAGACTTTGACGATGCCACGAGTTTCTCGACAAGGGTCATATCTTGTCTCGTATCAAATTCTTTAGCAAGAGAGCCTGCGTTAACGCCAATTCTAATTGGAATATGTGCCTCTTTAGCTGCCTCAATGACAGCATCAACGCGCTCCATAGAGCCAATGTTTCCTGGGTTAATACGGAGTGCTGCTGCACCTCGCTTTGCAGCTTCAAGCGCCAGCTTATAGTCAAAGTGAATATCGGCAACAACAGGAAGTGGCGAGTATTTGCAAATCTCTTCAAAGCCATCGAGGGCCTTTGCGTCTGGAATTGCCACACGAATAATCTCGCACCCTGCCTCGGCAAGCCCCTTGATCTGAAGGAGCGTTGCGTCTGGATCGTCTGTTTTAGTGGTGCACATAGACTGAACGGAAACGGGAGCGCCGCCGCCAACCTGGACAGATCCAACCATGACGGGATGAGTTTTTGTGCGAGCAATCTCAGACATAAAATCAGCTACCTAAAAAGTAAATGAAGAATATCGTTTCTCAGTGCAACAACAAAGACAAATAGGAAAAACGCCAGTCCAATGTAAGACAAAATGTTTTGAACCTTGATAGACAGAGGCTTTCTAATAATTACCTGAATTACCTCAATCAGAATCTTTCCACCGTCAAGAGGTGGAATAGGTAAAAGATTCATGAATCCAAGTGACATGGAAATAGCTGCTACCAGCATAATAAGAGTCGAGAAACCCTCTGCAGCAGCTTCTGATGCCATTACAGAAATTCCTACAACAGAAGACGACTGGTTAAGAACTTCCATAGTCTGCGTTGGTATGAGCAGTCTGAGTGCAAACTGGCCAACCTGCGCGGCATACGATACAGCTGCAGCTGATGCGTCAATAAACGAGAAATGATAGGTGGTCATGACAGGTGTCACGCCGATGATTTTATCGTCAGGGCGCAAAACTGGTTTAATGGTAGTTTCAAGCTGAATGCCATTGCGCTCATACGTGACAGGGATATCCTTGCCTCCATTGGACATTGCATCCTTGATAGCAGCAGTAAGGTCTTCCCAGGTATGAACCTCTACCTTGTTAAAGGTAAGAATAGTGTCTCCGGCAGTAAGGCCTGAAATAGCAGCAAGAGAGCCAGATTCAACGGATCCAAGCTGAGCCTTGTTTTG
>CAUTOT010000123.1:0-4038 GCA_963539765.1 uncultured Atopobium sp.
GTAGATGCGCAAGAACAAGCCCGGGGTCACAATGACCTCGGGCTGCGATTGCATGGAGCGGCGGACGGGACTCGAACCCGCAACAGTCAGCTTGGAAGGCTGATGCTCTACCAATTGAACTACCGCCGCAAGGGTAAAGCAAAAAGAAAAAATGGTCGGGGTGACTGGATTCGAACCAGCGACCCACTGCTCCCAAAGCAGTTGCGCTACCAAGCTGCGCTACACCCCGAGCCGAGAGAAAAGTATAGGTGACAAATCGCCCAAGAGCAAGAATAAATTGCAATCTTTTTGAACTAATTTTTGTCTATCAGATTTTTCTATTTTGTTATGTAATCGAAACATTGGATGACTATGCTATTCGTAACCACTTCGAAAGGGGTTTCATGAGCTATTCATCTAAGGTAATCGCACAGCTTGAAGAGCGTTACGCAGATCAGCCTGAGTTTATCCAGGCAGCAAAAGAAGTTCTTACCACCATCCAGCCTGCACTTGACGCACATCCAGAGTTCGAGAAAGCAGCCTTGCTTGAACGTCTTGTTGAGCCAGAGCGCATTGTTATGTTCCGAGTTCCATGGATTGATGACGCTGGCAACGTTCAGGTCAATCGCGGATACCGCATTGAGTTTAACTCCGCAATCGGACCTTACAAGGGCGGCCTTCGTCTCCATCCAACCGTTAACCTTTCTATCTTGAAGTTCCTCGGCTTCGAGCAGATCTTCAAGAACTCTCTGACCACGCTTCCAATGGGCGGCGGCAAGGGTGGCTCCGACTTCGATCCAAAGGGCAAGTCCGACCGCGAGATTATGGCGTTCTGCCAGTCCTTTATGACCGAACTCGCTCGTCACATCGGTCCAAACACCGACGTCCCAGCTGGCGACATCGGCACCGGCGCACGTGAGATCGGCTACATGTTTGGTCAGTACAAGCGCCTCCGCAACGAGTGGACCGGCGTCCTGACCGGCAAAGGCCTGTCCTTCGGCGGCTCCCTTGCTCGCACCGAGGCTACCGGCTACGGCGCGGTTTACTTCCTCACCCACATGCTTGCCGAGAAGAACGATGCACTCGCAGGTAAAACGGTCTGCATCTCTGGTTCCGGAAACGTTGCTACCTACGCTGCCCAGAAGGCACAGCAGCTGGGAGCAACCGTGGTAACCGTTTCTGACTCCTCAGGTTATGTCTATGATCCAGAGGGCATCGACGTTGAGCTGCTGAAAGACGTCAAGGAGGTCCGCCGCGCACGCATCAAGGAGTACGCCGACGCACGTCCTTCCGCAACTTTCTTCCCAGGTGAGCGTCCTTGGAGTCAGAAGTGCGACATTGCCATGCCATGCGCAACTCAGAACGAGCTCGAGCTCGCCGACGTGCAGAAACTTGTTGCCAACGGCACCAAGTACGTCGTCGAGGGCGCTAACATGCCTACCACCCTCGAGGCAACCAATTACCTCATCGAGAACGGTGTCTTCTTCGCACCTGGCAAGGCTGCAAACGCAGGCGGCGTAGCTGTTTCTGGTCTTGAGATGTCCCAGAACGCCGAGCACCTTTCCTGGACGTTTGAGGAGGTAGACTCCAAGTTGCAGGGAATTATGGAGAGCATCTACACTGCTGCTTCAGAGGCCGCAGCAACGTATGGCCACCCCGGCAACCTGGTTTTTGGCGCAAACATCGCCGGCTTCCTCAAGGTTGCAAATGCAATGATGGCGCAGGGTGTCTGCTAGATTGCATCACATTTGGCGAGAAACCCGATGCAGCGGCATTTGATTGTCTATCTTCACTGCCGGCTTGGCTTTAACGTAACTACAAAAAAGGACCTTGGCCTACCAAGGTCCTTTTTGCTGCTCATTGATAGTATTTTTGGTCCCGTCTTGCGCTCTTGAAATGATCTATGCTCTTGAAACAAACGCGTTTCCTTCGATGAAAAAGCGCTTTGGAGCATCAATGTTTTTGCTGATACCTACGCGAGGTGAACTCCCAATTGTTTCTTCTGGTAACAGGGGAGCAAAGCCCAATACAAGCGGCTCAACTGTCAGGTCATGTCCGTAGAGCTCCTTGTTAATGCTAAGCGCAGCGCACACTTTACCTGGTCCGTTGGTGAGGTCGCGCAGCTTGAGCGGGTGCTTGTACGCGCGCCCAGCCTCACGGAGCTCGCGCATCACCTCTACACCCTCAAGAGGCTCAACCGCGCGCACCAAGCAACCGCTGCCAAATCCCTCAGGATCACACACCACATTGCAGCAGTGATGCATGCCGTACGAAACGTAAACGTAGAGGTGGCCCGCAGGTCCAAACATGGCTGCATTGCGCTCGCTAGGACCGCCAAACGCATGACTTGCGGGATCGTCTTGGTCGTAAGCTTCGGTCTCCACAATTCTTGCAACTAGTTTGTGTTTCTCGCCATTAAGCGTAATTGTCCTTGTCAGAGTGCATCCCAGCAGCAGCGGCGCGGCCACATCTGAGGGATTCTCTAGAAAATCTGGAAACATGCCATCTCCTTTATTGGTTATGCGTTACAATACTACCAACCTTTAAGGACGGTGCGAGACACCGGCAAGGCCCATAGCGTTGAGTGCGCATGTTCGCTGTTGAGCCTCCATAAGGAGTGCTCTTTTTTTATGGCTCGGCATGCTCGTACGCAGATCGGAGAGTATATGAATCCACTGGCAAGTGCCACCTCGCAGCCTCGCGCGCTGCTTGTTCTCGAAGACGGAACAACCTTCGAGGGGAGGTGCTGTGGTGCTAGCGGAGAGACCTTCGGCGAGATTGTTTTCAACACGTCCATGACGGGCTACCAAGAGATTATCTCCGATCCAAGTTACGCCGGACAGATTGTCACGCTGACTTATCCGCAGGTAGGCAACTATGGCATCGATCCTGCGGTCATGCAGCGAGACACCCTGCACTTGCGTGGCTTTGTCGTGCACGACATGTGCTACGAGCCAAGCAACTGGACATCCAAGCAGAGTTTGCCAGAGTTCTTGCAGGAAAACGGCGTCGTTGCCATCGAGGGCATCGACACTCGAGCGCTGACCATGCACCTGCGCGACTTTGGCGCTCAGAAGGCGGCCATCTCCACCGAGGACCTGGACCCCGCCCACCTGCTTGCGCGCGTCCAGGCATCGCCCAACATCTCCGAGCACAACTTTGTCCCTGACGTCTCCGTTGACGCACCTCACGTGGTTCCCGCTACATCCAAGAAGCGCTTCAACGTTGTCGCATACGACTGTGGCGAGAAGAACGGCATTCTCCAGGGTCTTGCGGCAAACGGCTGCGAGATCACGGTTGTACCGTGGAACACACCTGCAGAGGACGCCTTGGCCTACAACCCAGATGGCATCTTCTTCTCCAACGGCCCTGGCGACCCAGAGCAGGTTGACGCTACGCAGGAGGCCGCTCGCGGTGTCCTGGGCAAGGTTCCTGTCTTTGGTATCTGCCTGGGCAACCAGATGCTCTCCATTGTCGCAGGTGCAGATATCGAGAAACTCAAATTTGGACACCATGGTGGCAACGAACCGGTTATGAATCTTCTGACCGGTAAGGTTGAGATTACTGCTCAAAACCACAACTATGGTCTGGTTTTCCCAAGCCTCGGCAAGCTTATTGCAGAGGAGTCCGGCGGAATCTCCGAGCACTTTGACAACCTTTGCGAGTGGTCCGCAAGGCGCATTGCTCCTGTTGTCCAGACAAAGGAGTTTGGCCGCGTCAGACTCACACACGTCAACCTTAACGACGGCACTCCAGAGGGCATTCAGTTCCTGGACATCCCAGCGTTTTCTGTCCAGTATCACCCTGAAGCAAGCCCAGGACCTCATGATTCATCCTACTTGTTCAAGGCGTTTGCACGTTTGATGGAGGGACAGTCTGACTATCTTGCCATCGACGTTCGTGAGGGGAGGCGCTTCTAATGCCAAAGCGTACTGATATAAAGAAGATCCTAGTCATTGGCTCTGGTCCAATTGTTATTGGTCAGGCCTGCGAGTTTGACTATTCCGGCACTCAGGCATGTCGCGCCCTTCGCAAAGAGGGCTTTGAGGTTGTTCTGGT
>CAUTOT010000124.1:0-4006 GCA_963539765.1 uncultured Atopobium sp.
CTAAAGCCAGAGCCATTCTCTTTCAAAATCGTACATTTGTACTAAGTATTATTTCATAATAAGCACAAATGTTTAGTTCTGCATAATTGAGTCATAAACATGCATAGAGGGGCTTTAAAAAGGAAATTAAAGCAAACTTAGGTAGAAATCATAGTTACTTAAAAAAGATGGACCCAACAATTGTTGAGCCTATTATAAGGCAATCTAGTTTTACTTCTACTTTCACTCTTTCACTCCCGTTAGCCATGGCTCAATTGCAACTTGCTTCAGTTGGTTGTTATTTTAGCGACGTCGCCGCTGGATTTCACCTTGCTATAATGATGCATACACATTTGTTTTACATTTCGAGTGATGGGATTGTAGATGCCTAACAGTTATAAAGGCGTGATTTCAGTCAAGACTCTCACCGTCCAACTCATAGACGCGAAGCCAGACCGCATTCGCATTTGCCGCATTGACGGCGAGTCGCTTGTCACCGTCGTTATTCCGAGGGAGGACCTCGCCGAAGCGAAGTCGCTGCCGAATATTCCGCAGCGCGGCGTCTATTACTTGCTCGACGAGGACCACGGCAACGTGAGTCGTGTCTACGCTGGCCAGACAACCCAGGGCATTGCCCGGCTCGACACACACAAGGCAAAGAAGGAGTTCTGGAACAAGGCCGTCATGTTCCTCGATGACGACCAGAACATCAGCAAGGATGCGCTGGATGTCCTCGAGGCGAAGGCCATCGACTACGTGCGCACCCACGGCTCGTACGAGACCGACAACTCGGCGACGCCTAAGCCCTACGTCGATCCGTACAAGGAAGAGGCTGTCGAACGCCTGCACGAGAGGATTCTCTTCAGGATGGTGGCCCTGGGGTACGACCTCGACAGGGTTGACCAGGGTCCCGCAGGCGCGCCAGTGGTCTTCCACACGCTACGACAAAGCTACCGGGCACTTCATCGTGCTCGCCGGCTCAAAAGTAAACCTCTCGAGGCCCGTGCTGAAGAACTCGGGCGTCGCAGCCGCGCGCAGGGAGATCTTCGGCGATTCGGGCAGAATCGCAGAACTCGCCGAGGACCTCGAGTTCCCGACACCCAGCGCCGCGGCGGTGTTCGTGCTCGGCGGCAGCCAGAACGGCTGGACCGAATGGGTAAGCGACGACGGGGAAACGCTCAATCGAGTCTATAGAAGCGAGGAAAACTAGATGAACAAGCAGCAACTGGCCTCTAAGATATGGGAGTCCGCCAACAAGATGCGATCCAAGATTGAGGCTAACGAGTACAAGGATTACATTCTAGGATTCATCTTCTACAAGTTCCTGTCCGAGACCGAGGTTGCCCGCCTGAAGGCACGAGACTTCGTCGAGGAGGACTTGCCCAGCCTGGTGGAAGACGACGAGGAGACAGTCGAGTTCGTCAGGGGCGAGTGCGGCTACTTCATCGCTTTCGACAACCTCTTCTCCACTTGGGTGGCAAAGAGAGGCGACTTCGAGATATCGAACGTGCGCGACGCTCTTTCTGCCTTTAGCCGCAATATTGATCCTGCCCGCAAGCGTGTTTTCGACGGCATTTTCGACACGCTGCAGACCGGTCTCTCCAAGCTCGGCACCGACGAACCGAGCCGGTCCAAGGCTGCTCGTGACCTCATCTACCTTATCAAGGACATCCCGATGGACGGCCGGGCCGATTACGATGTGCTCGGCTTCATCTACGAATATCTTATTAGTAACTTCGCCGCCAACGCCGGCAAGAAGGCCGGCGAGTTCTACACGCCGCACGAGGTGTCCATGCTCATGAGCGAGATAGTCTCGTGGCACCTGGCTGGACGCGAGAATATCACCATTTACGACCCCACCAGTGGATCGGGATCGCTGCTCATCAACATCGGCAAGGCCGTGGCGCGCCGCAACGGCGACCCGGATTCCATCAAGTATTATGCGCAAGAGCTCAAGGAAAACACCTACAACCTCACACGTATGAACCTGGTTATGCGCGGAATACTTCCTGACCATATCGTGGCCAGAAACGGCGACACGCTCGAGGATGACTGGCCGTGGTTCGACACGGTCGAGAATAAGGATGAGACCTACGACCCGCTGTTCGTTGATGCCGTGGTGTCGAACCCCCCGTATTCCCAGAACTGGGACCCGGAAGACAAGGAGCTTGACCCGCGCTTCAAGTTCGGCGTGGCGCCCAAGTCCAAGGCCGACTACGCCTTTTTGCTGCACGACCTATACCACCTGCGCCCCGACGGCATCATGTGCATCGTCTTGCCACATGGCGTGCTGTTCCGTGGCGGCGAGGAGGGTACCATCAGAAAAAACTTGGTGGAGAACCGCCATATTCAGGCAATCATCGGGCTTCCCGCGAACATCTTTTTCGGTACGGGCATCCCGACCATCGTCATGGTGCTTCGCAAGCAGCGCGAGAGCAGTGACGTGCTGGTTGTGGATGCGTCGAAGCACTTTGTGAAGGAAGGCAAGAACAACAAGCTGCGCGCGAGCGATATACGTCGCATCGTGGACGCAATCATGGCTGGGGCGACCGTCGACAAGTTTAGCCGTTTGGTGACCATCGACGAGATACGCGCCAACGATTACAACCTCAACATTCCGCGTTATGTTGATTCGTCCGAAGCTGCTGAGAACTGGGACGTGTATGCCACCATGTTCGGCGGAGTTCCGAAGGCTGAGGTAGACGCACTCGACCGCTACTGGAAGGTGTGGCCGAGCCTGAAGGGTCAGCTTTACGGTGAGGGCGGCGGGTCATGCCTTGCTGCCTTGACGGATGACGTGGCGGCAACGGTGGAGGACAACGTCGACGTCGTCTCATTTCTGAGCGGCTATCGGGATACGCTGTCGCACCTGCCTGCGGAGCTGCGGAAAAGACTGGTAGACGGATTGTTGCAGGTCGACGCCGTGGTCGAGGAGGATTATATCGCGGAGCAGCTCCGCGACGCCCTCTCCGGTGTTGCACTCGTCGACGAGTACGATGCCTACCAGGCTCTCGATGATGCATGGACGGGCATCTCTGGCGACCTCGAGGTTATTCAAACCGAGGGCAGCGAGTCTGTACGCAAAGTCGATCCGAATATGGTGATAAAAAAGAAAGACGGAAAGGAAACTGAAATTCAGGACGGCTGGATTGGTCATATACTCCCGTTCGAACTAGTGCAAAGTCACATACTCACAGCCGATGTTGCCAAAATTAACTCGATGGAGGAAAGACTGTCCGTCATATCCTCGTCTTGTTCTGAATTGATCGATTCCCTTGACGTTGAGCAGCTCGACTCTTCAGCGATTAATGACTCAAATGATGCATTCGTCCTCAAAGAAATCAATGCCCATCTTAACAGTGAAATGAAATACATCTCCTCTCCAGAGATTCGTGGCCTGGAAGAATATCTGAAACTTCTTGATCAAAAAGCGAAAAAACAAGAAAAGCTAACCTTCATTGAAAACCACTCTGAGGTTTCCTGGCAGGAAATGGAGTCAAACAAAGACGGAACATACGGTAAAGCAAAGGTTACGTCTTATATAGGGAAGTTAAAGCTGGCAGTAGGCTTTCCTGCTGATAGCTTTGAATACGTCCTTGCGCAAGCGAAGGAGCTTCTCGACGAGGAAAAGTCGCTCAAGACAGCAAGTAAGGAAGCGAAGCGTGCGCTTGAGGAGAAGACCAAGGAGGTCGTCGAGGGCCTAGCCGCCGCCCAGTGCGACGAATTGCTCGCTGCGAAGTGGATTGAGCCGCTGCAATCTGATTTGCTCGAGCTGTCCAATGTTGTTGTAAGCGATTTCATCGCAAAGGTCGTCGCACTGAACGCAAAGTACGCGACAACCTATTCGGACGTATGCAACCAGATTGCTGAGGAGGAAAACGAGTTGGCGGCGATGCTGGGCCAGCTCACGGGTAACGAGCACGATATGGCGGGCATTGCTGAGCTGCGGAAACTGTTGGGAGGTGAATAGCGTGGCAGAAAAAACCAATGTGCCCGAAATCCGCTTCGCCGGTTTTACTGACCCTTG
>CAUTOT010000125.1:0-3971 GCA_963539765.1 uncultured Atopobium sp.
ATGAAGAGCTCCAGAACCTCCGCGACTACTCCATCGCCATTCTCGAGCGTGTAGGTGTTGCCTGCGGTGGCTCTAACGTTCAGTTTGCGGTCAATCCAACTAACGGCCGCGTTATCGTCATTGAGATGAATCCTCGCGTCAGCCGCTCTTCCGCGCTGGCTTCCAAGGCAACTGGCTTCCCCATTGCAAAGATGGCCGCGCTGCTTTCTGTTGGCTACACGCTTGATGAGATTACCAACGACATCACCAAGGCAACTCCTGCTGCCTTTGAGCCATCTATCGACTACTGCGTAGTTAAGGTTCCTCGCTTTGCCTTCGTCAAGTTCAAGGGCACCAGTCGCGTTCTGACCACCCGCATGAAGTCGGTCGGTGAGGCCATGGCTATGGGCAGAACCTTTGAGGAGGCTCTGCAGAAGGCGCTTCGCTCCCTGGAGCAAGATCGAGCTGGTCTGGGCGCAGACGGCCACGATGTCTTTGACGAGAAAAACTTTGATGAGCTGGTCAGCAAGCCAACACCAGAGCGTATTTTCTACGTCGCTGAGGCTCTGCGCAGAAACTGGAGCGTTGAGCGCATCCACGATATGACCGGCATTGATCCTTGGTATCTGCATCGTATGGCAGGCATCATCAACGCCGAGAAACGCATCAAGGAGCTGGGACTTTCTGGTCTCACCACCGATAACATGCTTGCTGCCAAGCAGCTGGGCTTCTCGGATGAGCAGCTTGCACACCTTACCGGTACTAAGACAGACGTTGTCCGCGCTGTAAGGGAAGTGCTGGGTGTTCGCCCACAGGTCAAGACAGTAGATACCTGTGCTGGTGAGTTTGGCGCAACCACGCAGTACCACTACGTCACGTACGAGAAGGGCAATGCCACAGAGTACGTTGAGGCAGAAAAGCCACGCGTTATGATTCTCTCCGCTGGCCCTAACCGCATTGGCCAGGGCATTGAGTTTGACTACTGCTGCGTACATGCTGCCTACGCTCTTCGCGAGCAGGGCTATGAGACAGTTATGGTTAACTGCAACCCTGAGACGGTCTCAACAGACTACGACACCTCTGATCGCCTGTATTTCCAGCCTCTAACCTTTGAAGACGTCATGGATGTCATTGAGGTTGAGAAGCCAGAAGGCGTCATTGTTACCCTTGGCGGCCAGACCCCAATCAAGCTAGCACGCGCCCTCAAGGACGCTGGCGTTCCTATCATGGGCACTCAGCCAGAAGCAATTGACCTGGCAGAGGACCGCGACCGCTTTGCAGCACTTCTCGACCGCCTGAATATTGCCTGCCCACCTTCGGCAGTTGCTTCTACCATGGACGAGGCTCGCGACGCCGCTCGTCGCATTGGTTATCCGCTGATTGTCCGCCCAAGCTACGTTCTTGGTGGTCGCGGCATGGCCATTGTCTACGACGATTCCGATCTTATCACCTACATGGAG
The DNA here is from genome assembly GCA_963539765.1 of uncultured Atopobium sp. Lineage (GTDB taxonomy): Bacteria > Actinomycetota > Coriobacteriia > Coriobacteriales > Atopobiaceae > Lancefieldella. The sequence goes on from CAUTOT010000125.1 coordinate 1,440, forward strand.
TCCGCTACACACGTCACGCCAGACCGTCCTGTCTACCTGGATGCCTTCCTTGAGGATGCCATTGAGCTGGACGTTGACGCGCTCTGTGACACCGAGGAGTGCTACGTAGGCTCCGTCCTGGAGCACATCGAGGAGTGCGGTATTCACTCGGGCGACTCCGCTTGCTGCTGGCCGCCCTTCTCGCTCTCTGAAAAGATTGTTGATCAGATTAGAGATATCACCAAAAAGCTGGCACTTGCCTGTGGTATTCGAGGACGCTTAAACATCCAGTACGCTGTCCGCGATGAGCACGTTTTTGTCATCGAGCTCAATCCTCGCGCTTCTAGAACCGTACCTTTCTCGTCAAAGGCAACAGGCGTCTCTCTGGCCAAGTACGCATCTCGCATCATGGCTGGCGAGAAGATCAGTGAGCTCAGAGCACAGGGCCTACTCCCTGACGAGAACCGCACCGTCGACTACTACGCAGTCAAAGAGGCGGTTATGCCTTGGTCTAGGTTCCCTGGCGCTGACTCAATTCTTGGTCCAGAGATGAAGTCCACTGGTGAGGTTATGGGTATTGCCCGCACCTTCCCAGCAGCGTACGCAAAGACTCGTGAGGCAGTTGAGAACAAGCTTCCTGAGCAGGGTTCCGTCTTCATCAGCGTGTGTGACCGCGATAAACGCGCTATTGCTCCTGTTGCTATGGCTCTGGAGAACCTTGGCTATGGCATCTACACCACAGGTGGTACGGCTAAGACGCTGCGTGCGGCTGGAATTGACTGCACTACCGTTAACCGCATTTCCGATGGTCATCCAAACGTGGTTGACCTCATGCGCGATAAGACCGTCAGCTTCATTATCAATACACCTCACGGTCATGAAGCTCACAGCGATGGCACTAAGATGCGTGCAGAGGCTGTCAGCCAGGGTATTACCTGCGTCACGGCAATGTCTGCAGCAACTGCTCTTATCCAGGCACTTGCAGCAGCAAGAAAGAGCGAGCCAGAGACTTTTGCGCTGCAAGATCTCTAAAACGTGCTTGGAAGATGAGCTTGTTACTTGAACTTGGACCGGTCTTGAAAAAGACCGGTCTTTTTTCGTGAGGGAAGTGTTTAGAATGCGAAGTTCTCCTAGTGAAGAGCGCAAAAGTTTGTTATTATTGCAAGGCTGCATAAATATGCGGGCGTGGCGGAACTGGCAGACGCGCTAGATTTAGGTTCTAGTGGACTAAGTCCGTGGGGGTTCGATTCCCTCCGCCCGCACCATGCAGAAATTTGGTTAAGCGCTGGTACGCCAGCATTTTTTACGAGACACTGGAGGAACGTTGAACATCACCGTTACCGCAGATAAGCCAGTTGACGAGAAACTCACCGTCAAGGTTACAGTTCCTGCTGCAGAGGTAGACGCTGCCATTAAGCAGGCTTACAAGGACATTGCAAACAAGTATTCCTTCCAGGGTTTCCGCAAGGGCCGCGCACCTCGTCCTGTCATTGACGGCATTGTTGGCCGCGAGGCAGTCCTTGCTCAGGCAACCAACGATCTTCTCGGCGCAGCAGAGCCACAGCTTCTTGAGGAGCTTGACCTTGTTCCTGTTGGCCGTGGTGATTACAACCAGGATGCAGACCTTCCTGTTGAGGGTCAGGATTACTCCTATGAGGTAGTTTTCAACGTTCGTCCTGAGGCTAAGCTTGATTCTTACGATGCTCCTGCAATCAATATGCCTCCAAATGAGGCAACTGAGGCTGAGGTAGATCACCAAATCAAGCAGCTTCTTTCTTACCAGGCTAAGTTTGAGAACACCAAGGAGAAGCGCGCTGTTAAAGAGGGCGACACCATTGGTGTAGACATCAAGAACATTGAGGGCGCTGCTCACATGGAGGGCGAGGACCGCGTTCTTACCCTTAATGGCACCCAGGCTCCAAAAGAGCTTGAGGAGGCACTCATCGGCATGAAGCCAGGTGAGGAGAAAGAGGTCAAGTGGACTCACAGCCATACTCACGGCGATGAGGTTCACTCCCACGACTACGATATCAACGTCAAGGTTGTTGCTCACAAGAAGTCCGTCACTCCAGAGCTGACTGACGAGCTTGCAAAGACCACCTTTGGTTATGACACTGTCGAGAAACTCCGTGAGGCTGTTAAGTCTGAGATTGAGTCCGACAAGAAGAATTCTCTTCCAACTCTTAAAGAGGACCGCGTCGTTGAGGCTGTAGGCAAGCGTCTTCAGCTTGATGAGGTTCCAGAGGAGTACAAGAACGAGGTCTTCAACGAGATTGCTCAGGAGTTCCTGAGTGGTCTTCAGCAGCAGGGTATGACTCTTGACATGTTCCTGGCTGCACGCGGCATCAAGACTGATGACTTCATCTCCGATCTTCGTGTTCAGGCTGAGGAGCGCGCACGTCAGTCCCTGGCTCTTGACGCAGTGGCTGCAGAGCTCAAGCTTGAGGCAACTGAGGATGACATCCGCGCAGAGTTTGAGCGCGCTGGTGTTCCTAACGTTGAGGCTGCAATTGAGGAGTGGCGCAAGGCTGGCCGTCTTCCTGCAATCCGTGA
>CAUTOT010000126.1:0-3940 GCA_963539765.1 uncultured Atopobium sp.
GTTAGGCGCGCCGCCAGCGTTCATCCTGAGCCAGGATCGAACTCTCCATTCAAAAATTTAACTGACTAAAAGTCAGTACAATTTAAAGTTGAGTTGAATCCACGTCTCTAAAATCCCGCTGATCTCGGATTCGCTGAAATTATGAATTGACTATTGAACAAAATGTTCAAATTCGAATTTCGCTTGTCTGTCTTTGCTGATCTTTCGATCGCAGTATCCGGTTTTCAAGGTTCGCTGCGCTGCGATTTCACATTGCGTGGTGCGCGGCGCGGGGAATAACTATACGCACTTACGACTCGTTTGTGAAGATGATTTTATATCTTCTTAATTCCTACACAATTTCTACACAATTCGTAGTCTTTAGTGAACTGAGGAGTATTCTACTTATTACATTACGTGTATATTTTTGTGGTAATCCCTTATTTTTCATCTATATATAGTGTTGTCTTTTTGCGTTAGTTTTTTACGCATTTTTGGCATTGTCTTTGTGCGAGTTTTACGCGTTTTTGACGTTGTCTTTTTCGCTACCTTTTGCGCGCCTTTGGCGTTGTCTTTTTGCGCGTTTTTACACTGCTTTTTGCGGTGTCTTTTTATACCGCCTTTTAAACGGTCTTCTCGACACGCTTTGTTTGGGCTAAATCTCGTCTTTTACAATCTGGCAGGCTGCGTCAAGGAGCTGATCGCGCAGTGTCTCGTTGGCGGCCTCAGAATACACGCGTACCAGGGCATCCATACGAGAAGGGCGAATAAGCACCCAAGAATCATCTTTAAATTGAAGCTTGAGGCCATCGGCATGACTTACCGAAACAGGCACCTTACCTGCAACGTTTTCTGGATTAAGACCTGGAAGGATGTTCCTGAATGCTTGTGTAGCTGCGGCGTCAAGTCGTACTCCTCGCCTGCTATAGCACATGCGACCCAGCTCAGCCTCATCCTCAGCAACAAGCTGTGCAAGCGATTTGTGGGTGTACGCAAGCATTTCCACGACAAGCAGGGCCACAAGCAGGCCGTCTCGCTCCAAAAGGTGGCTTGGGATACAGATTCCACCGTACTCCTCTGCGGCGAGAAGAACGTCTCCTTGCTCAATCTCTGAATAAAGTCGAGCAAATCCAACAGGCACGCTTGCAGATTCCAGCCCAAGATGAGCTGCTTGTCTGGATACCGTTGCGGAACAAGTTAACGTAGAAACAACTCGACCAGTTTGCTTGCGGTTTTGTACAAGATGGCGAGTGATAAGCGGGATAAGCTCGTGTGGACTAAGAAGTCGGCCGGTCTCATCTACTGCGGCGGCACGGTCTCCGTCGCAATCAACCAAGAGGCCCAGCTGAGCATGACGGCTTACCACCATCGAAGAGCACTCGTCAGCCCAGGGATCTGCTGGCTGCGGGTGGATGCCGCCAAAGTCCCTGACAGGACCTTGATGCATTTGATGAACAACGCATCCCGCAGATGAAAGTACGTCGGCAAGCAGGTCTGTTGCCGCACCATACATAGGGTCAACCACCACACTAGGACGTAGCTCCTTAATAACAGATACATTAATCTGATCAAGAAGCGCACGTTTATAAGGCGTCACAATATCTGTTGTGGTAAAAGTTCCTCGCTGGTTTGTTGGCTCTAGCGGTGTTGCTGATTCTACGCGCTGAAGAAAATCGCGCGAAACTGGGCCACCGTTAGCAGCACGAATAATCATGCCGCAATATTCGCAGGAAAGCTCAGTTGCAGAAATGATAAGGCCGCCAGCTACATTTTTATGCTGCGCACAAGCACAGCAAATAGATGGTGTGGGGCAAAATGTCTCGGAAACACGCACGTCAAGGCCAAAAGAAGCCAGTGTTGCCGCAGCTTCAAGGGCAGACGAATCTGCCTCAAAACGCGTGTCAAAACCAACAAACACAATCCCGCCAGGCAGCTCCTGTGACCAAACAGTACCAAGGGCCTCTGCAAGTCTAACTACATTATCCCTGGTAAAGCTTTTATCATAGCGAGCTTGCCAGCCATCGCTGCCAAAACGGAGTATGTCAGGTCTTTTATCTAATGCGGTTGGCATAGCTGCCGAGCGCCTCTTTAAATGCTGCTGCAGAGCTCTGATCAGAGAGCGCCATACGAGCATTAGTTGCTGCCCAAGCTGCAGGAGTACCAGTATCGCAGCCCTCTTCCGCGTCGATTACCAGCGCATACATCTCTTCCTCAGCAAGCAGGCGCTCCATTGCATCTGTCAGCTGAATCTCGTTGCCAGCGCCAGGACCCTGAGTTGCCAGGAGCTCCATAATCTTTGGAGAAAGCAGGTAACGACCAACAATAAACAGATGAGAAGGTGCGTCCTCTGGACGGGGCTTCTCGACAAGGCCTGTTACCTTCCAAATAGCACCCTCGCCCTCAGAGTTACCTGAAGGAGAAGAGATGCACTCACCTGCGATAATACCGTAGCGATTCACCTGATCTGCAGGAACTGGAGCAACTGCAATGACGGATGCGCCATTGTGCTGCTTGGAAATCTCTGCCATGCGGATGCACATCTGACGGTCTGGAACAAAGTAATCGCCGAGAAGTACAAAGAATGGCTGGTCACCTACGCCGTCTGCGGCACACAGCACGGCATGGCCAAGACCACGAGGGTTGTCCTGATAGGTAAAGGAAACAGGAAGTGCAGAAGCTGCATGAACCTTCTCGGCAAGGTCTTGCTTTCCACGAGAAGAAAGATCTGCCTCAAACTTCTGGTCTTCAGCAAAGTATGTTTCAATCTGTGGCTTCTCGCGAGAATTGATGATGATTACCTCATCAACCTCTTCTGGCTCAAGAGCCTCTTCTACTACGTACTGGATGACGGGCTTATCCAAAACAGGCAACAGCTCTTTAGGGGTTACCTTTGTTGCAGGTAGAAAGCGCGTACCTAAACCTGCTGCTGGGATAATTGCCTTCATGTGTTTACCTTTCACCTATGAGCCCTGTTGGCTCTGCGCACCTAACGTGCGCTTGTAAGAATGACGGTTTTGCCGCCGATAAACTCAAATGACAGGCGCTTTTGTACGTACCTAGCTTGCATAAGCGCCAGGTTACGTTACTTGCTTGGAATCTCAATTCCACGCTTCTCAAGGAATTCAATGAGCTTGGCCAGCGTGTCTACAGAAAGCGAGTGCTCCATAAGGCAAGCCTCTGCGTCTGCAGTCTCTGTGTCTACGCCCAAGTCCTCCTCAAGGAAGGTGCGAAGCGCACGGTGAGCACGCCATGTGGTACGGGCGTTTGCCTCGCCTTCTTTGGTCAGCGTGACACGACCATAACGACTCTGCTCAACCATGTCCTGCTCTTTAAGCTGGGATAGAGCCTTGTTAACGCTTGCCTTGGAAACATCAAGGCTCTCGGCAATATCAACGGAGCGGACGCTCTTATCGTCATCTGGTTGCTCAAGTGCAATTCGATAAATTGCCTCGAGATAGTCCTCGCCGGCTTTTGTCAGTGTGTGCTCGTTTTGTACGTTATCGTTGGCCATAAATCTCCTCCGACGACTGCTTGACAGTCTTTTTCATGCAAAATCAGTTGCGCTACGCAACGATAATATTTCTAACACTTGAATGATACCCAAAAACGGTGCTTAGTTTTACTGGCGAGAAGAGCTGTTTGAAGATTCTGAGGACTCTTCTGAACTTTTCTCGGCAGCCTCAGCATTTGCCTCAGCATCTGTTTGTCCGTTTAAACTAGACGGATCGTCTCCTGCATCAATTACTTTCATCATCTTTGCAAGTGCATCTTCATCTGCAATGACATACGACTGACCGTCAATTTCTGTTCCCTCGGATGGTACGTATGCCGTATAAATATCCTTGTCAGTGTTCATGCCAATCATCTGAGTGCCCAAAGAAATAATGTCTGAGACAGAGAGATCGGTAATAACCATGCTTGCTGTTGAATTGACAGTATTTGCAATGGCTACAGGGTCTCC
>CAUTOT010000127.1:0-3908 GCA_963539765.1 uncultured Atopobium sp.
TTTATCAACCAGGTACTTATACGTTTATTGAGGATGCTTCTTTAGTGGTTGTTGCACTTGGAGCAAATTATCGTTACGAGAAATGCGCAAAATCGCAGGTAACATATGATATTCAAAATTCACTCTGGCAGATTTCTCAGATGTATGCAGATACGCGCGTGGTGGTTCTGACACCTACGCCTTATTTTGAGGATGCGTATCCCACGCACCCTTATTCTTGTTTTGCTGAGGTTTCTCAAATTATTGAAGAAGTTGCTGGTAGATTTGGTTTGCAGTGCATTTCTGGAGAAAAGCTGTTGCCTCAGGAGAAGAAGTATTTTGCTGATGACGTGCATCCAAATTCTAAGGGTGCAGCACTTTTAGCAAAAAATCTGTTTGAAGCCTTAAAACAGCCAGTTCAGGATAGTCTTTTTTAGACGCTAGACTTTCTCAAAAGTTCTTCCAAAATTCAACACGACTTTTTGTCCGGTGAAACTTCTACACTAGAGGTGAAAAATATCTAGAGAGGATACACATGAACATCACTAATCCTTTTGCACCTCATATGACCGGGCAACTTTCTGAAGAAACTCAGGCTCTTGTGGCTGAGCAAATAGCCAAGGGCACCTTAAGTCCTTACGCGTGCAAAAATGAAGACATCATCCGCCGAGACTCCACCCATGATCAGGCATCGCTTTTGCGTCCTGCTTTTATGCGAGATGTCGAGAAAATTATGCACACCCCTGCGTATAACAGGCTAAACGGCAAAACACAGGTCTTCTCGTTCCGTGCACATGATGATATTACGCGCCGTGGCCTTCATGAACAGCTTGTTTGCAGAGTTGCTAAAGATATTGGACGTGCACTTGGCCTTAACCTTGATTTGATTGAGGCAATTGCTCTTGGTCATGATGTGGGACATACTCCTTTTGGTCATGCAGGGGAGTATTTCCTCAATGATATGTATCATGAGCAAACGGGGCGTTGGTTTTTCCACAACGTACAAAGCGTGCGCGTTCTTGATGGTCTTTATGCAAGAAACCTTTCTTTACAGACGCTTGATGGAGTTATTTGCCACAACGGTGAGTTTGAGCAGCAGATACTTCAAATGAGTGATCTTTCAACTTTTGATGAATTTGATAAGGTGGTGGAAGATTGCTGGGAGAGAGGTCCTCAGGCTATTGCTCATCTGCGTCCTATGACGCTAGAAGGTTGTGTTATGCGCATTTCGGACATTATTGCGTACGTAGGAAAAGATAGACAGGATGCTCTTCGTGCAGGTGCTGCAACAGAAGAAACGTTTGATGATGGTCTTGGTGGCGCTTATAACGCGTGGGCTACCTCTGCTTTTGTTGCAGATATTGTTGAGAACAGCTTTGGCAAGCCTCAGATTTCTCTTTCAGAAGAGGCATTTAAAGAGATGAAGCGAGCAAAGCGCGAGAATTACCAGAAGATTTATGGCGCATCAGAAGCCAATGGTGATTTCTCTGAAGACATTAAGCATCTGTTTGAAAAGTTGTACGAGTACGAGCTGTCTTCACTTAAATCGGGTGATCAGAGCCTTGCAATCTTTAAGCATCATATTGAGCCTGTGAGTAGGCATCTTTCTAGGTACGGTCATACGTATGACTGGAAGAGTGACTTGCATCGCACTGTTGTTGATTTTATTTCTGCAATGACTGATGACTACTTTGTGGCTACCTGCGAAGCACTCTTCCCAGAAGCTCAGGAGCTCTTTCCAAAGAGGAGCTACTTTGCAGAAGGAGTACGTGCGTAAGGTTTGTCAGTCGGTTACGGTACGGCAAACGGGCGCTTAAAGAGCATTTGTGTTAAGCGGGTTTCTCGCCAAGCTTTTATGTTTGAGACGGGGTAAAATAGCTGCATGGATACTTTATTTTCTGGCATGGAACGTGCCGCTAAAAAAGCTAATGCACCACTTGCAGCTCGCATGCGTCCTACCACGCTTGATGGATACGTGGGTCAGGAAGATGCGGTTGGTCCAGGCTCATGGCTGCGTAAGGCCATCGAGCACGATACACTCTCGTCTGTCTTGTTGTACGGCCCGGCTGGTACCGGCAAGACCACGCTTGCGCGCATCATCGCTCATACAACGCACGCAGAGTTTGTAGAAGTATCCGCAATTACGGGTACTGTTAAAGATCTTCGTAGAGAGATTGAGGCAGCGGAATCAAGGCTTTTAACAGCAGGTAGAAAAACCATTCTGTTCATTGATGAGATTCATCGTTTTACGCGCTCTCAGCAAGACGCCCTGCTTCACGCAGTAGAAGACAGAATTGTTGTTCTTATTGGAGCTACTACAGAAAACCCTTACTTCGAGGTTAATAGCGCTCTGATTTCTCGTTCACGTGTGGTGGAGCTGCATGCATTGTCAGATAAGGCAATCGATGAGCTTATTCAGCGAGCGCTTGAGTCAGAAGATGGCCTGGCTGGTGCATTTGTCCTAGAAGAAGATGCTCGCAAAGAGATTGTGACACTTGCGGGCGGAGATGGTCGTGCGGCTTTAACCTCTCTTGAGCTTGCTTCTCAGATGGTTGACGTTCCAGAATCTGCTGATAGTAAAGCGTCTGAGCCACTTGTAATTACCAAGCAGAATGTTCTTGAGGCAAATCCTCGTCGCGGTCTTCCCTACGATAAAGCAGGGGATATGCACTATGACATTATCTCTGCGTTTATTAAGTCCATGCGAGGCTCAGACCCTGACGCGGCACTGTATTGGCTTGCGCGCATGATTGATGCAGGTGAAGATCCTAAATTTATTGCTCGCCGCATTATGATTTTGGCTTCGGAAGATATTGGTAATGCCGATCCGCAGGCACTGCTTGTTGCACATGCAGCGTTTAGGTCAGCCGAGGTCATTGGTTACCCTGAGTGCAGAATTAACCTTGCCCAAGCAGTTATTTATATGGCACTGGCTCCAAAGTCTAATGCTGCAGAAGCAGGTATTGATGCTGCCCTTCACGAGGTAAGAACAGGTCCAAGGCGAGAAGTTCCAAGTTACTTAAGAGACCGTACGCGCCCCGGTTCTGAAGAGTACGGCAATTACCTCTATCCTCACAATTATCCTGGCGGGTGGATTGAGCAGCGTTATCTTCCAGAAGGACTTGAACGCGGTGCGTTCTTCTCGCCATCTCCAAGAGGTTGGGAAGCGTGGAGAATTGCAGCTACAGAGCGTGATCGTCACGAGGAAGCTTAGGATTTTGAATTAGTTAAGTGGGAGCATTAAGAAGGCGCTCCTCGGGTAGAATAGAAAGAACTGTAACCGTTAGCTTTGAGGGATGGCATAGATGGATTACTTACAGATTGCCCTTGTAGTCTTAGCCGTAGCTGGTGTTTGGGCTATTGTCGAGGTTGCTCTGACCCTAAGAACAACAAGAAAGTCAATTACTGAGATTACACTCTCAGCTAACAACACCATTGAGCAGATTCAGCCTGTTATTTCAAAGATTGATGGCATGGTTGATGAGCTTGATCCAACTGTTAAGCAGCTACCTGCACTTATGCAGAAGGTTGATGAGGCTGCAGAGAACGCTAATACCTCCCTTGAGAGCCTCAATGTAGTTCTTGGTGACGTAGCAACTGTTTCTGGTGCAGCATCAGCCGTAACTGCCACTGTCAGCAAAGCTGCAAGTGATGCTGTCACAGGTGTTGTTGAGTCTGTTTCAAAGCTGGGAACTGGCCTCGGTGGATTTTTGAATCCTTCCAAGCTTGCAGAGGCTGCTCAGGCTCGCTTGAGTGATGCAACTGCAACTGCTCAGCAGAGCGCACAACGTGCTCAAGAGTACCTTGAAGAGCTCCCTTTGCTTTCTCAGGATAAGACAAAGCATTCTAAGCCCGCTCGTACTGAGCAGTTCTATATTGAGTATGGTTCTGAGTCTTCTCAGAAGACTGAGGAGTAGATTGTAATGGCA
>CAUTOT010000128.1:0-3866 GCA_963539765.1 uncultured Atopobium sp.
AATTATAAGAAGACCAACCAAAACTAAAACACAACATACAAACAATCCATAAAAAAAGATATTCCAAAAATAACCCTAAAGTAGTAACGCAGAATGTCATAGAGACTTACAACGGTCTCATCGTACGTTACATGCACTGTTTCTGCGTGATCTGTAGCTTTGACTTCCTGATAATTGGTATCCAAAGTCTTTCCGTTTGCATAGCCAACAGTAGTTGAGATAACTCCCTTAATTCTGGAGAAATACTCTTCAAGACCCCAGAAACATCCACCTGCTAAATAAATTTCTGCCATAAAAGCCTCCTTAGGCTGAAATGCTGTTATAAAAGTTTGAAGTGGCTTCGCTTTACTTCAAAGACGCCTTCTTTACATAGAGAAGATATTACCGCGCTTAAGGCGCTTCTATCTACACCAAGATAATCAGCAAGTTGTTGGCGATTGTAGGGGATATCGAACTCCGACGAACCCGCAGCTTGCGAGCGAGTGTTCAGATACGCCATCAATTTGCCACGTATACTCTTTGGAGCAGCATCTTGAATACGACGGCTCAGCATGATGTTTTTCTGCGCAATAGATGCCATAAGATTTCTGGTGATAATATCCACGCCGCCGCAGATATCACACGTTCTGGTAGTGATCTGTCGCACATCGAGCAGCAGAATATCTGATTTCTCTGTGGCAACAACTGAGGTCAAAAGTGGTACATTTCCAAGAGCCGCATATGCTTCTCCAAAGGTTTCTCCTGTATGAAAAGCTCCCATCACAGAGATGTTGCCCTGCGCATCTGATCCCTCAACATGAATAGCACCAGAAACAACAATTCCAAACTGATGAGCTTTATCGCCAGCGCATAGAATAATCTCTCCAGGCTCATAGGTACGCACCGTCGCACGTAGATGCTTCAGCAAAGCTTCAAGCTGCTCTGGCTTTACACCCTTAAACACCACCGTGCTGAGCAAAAACGAAGGCTTAATATCTTGTACGTTCATCAACGCTCCAAAAATTCCACAAACAGAATCATTTTGTTGTAATTACAACATACCTTATTCCACATTCCTGTAATCATGAAACCCAGAAGAGCAAATCTCTTCTCGCTATATGGTTTTATGGAGAGGAAAAATAGTGGATAACAAGATGTTCTGTTTCCAGTGCGAGCAGACTGCTGCTTGTACTGCATGTACCGGCGCCGCTGGCGTTTGTGGCAAGCCTTTTGACGTCGCATTTGCCCAGGACGAGCTTACCGGCGCTCTGGTTGGCCTTTCTCGCACCGAGCTTGCAGCTGGTAAGCGTTCTAGCCGTGCAGACCAGCTGATTGTCGACGGCCTGTTTACCTGCATCACCAACGTCAACTTTGACAAGGGCGCTGTTGACGCAATTACCGCTCAGGTTCGTGACGAGAAGAACCGTCTCGCTGCAGAGGCTGGCGTAGAGCCTGCTGAGGATCTTCCACTTGGCGGCGTTTGGTCCGACAACGAGGACATTAGATCCCTCAAGTCTCTCATTCTCTTTGGTATTCGTGGTATGGCTGCTTATGCTTACCACGCACGTGTTCTTGGCAAGACTGATGACGCAGTTGACGCTTTCTTTGTAAAGGCACTTGCTGCTCTTGCTACCGAGTCCTCCGTTGACGTTTTGCTGCCTCTTACCCTTGAGGTAGGCGAGGTCAACCTCAAGTGCATGGCTCTTCTCGACAGCGCAAATACCGGCGCTTATGGTACCCCAGTTCCAACTGAGGTTCCTCTGACTATTGAGCCTGGTCCCTTCATTGTTGTTTCCGGCCACGACCTTCTTGACCTCAAGATGATCCTTGAGCAGACCGAGGGTACCGGCGTTAACGTTTACACTCCCGGCGAGATGCTCCCAGCTCACGGTTACCCAGAGCTCAAGAAGTATCCACAGCTCAAGGGCAACTTTGGTACCGCATGGCAGAACCAGCAAAAGGAGTTCAAGGACATTCCAGCTCCTGTTGTCTTCACCACTAACTGCCTCATGCCACCTCGTCCTAGCTACAAGGACCGCGTCTATACTACCGAACTTGTTGCGTTCCCAGAGCTTGTTCACATTGATGAGGACGCTAACGGCAAGAAGGACTTCAGTGCTGTTATCAAGCAGGCTCAGGAGCTTGGCGGATATGCTGAGGCTCAGGAGCTCACCGGTATCAACGGTGGCCACAAGGTTACCACCGGCTTTAGCCACGGTGCAGTTCTTGGCATTGCTGATAAGATCATCGACGCTGTTAAGCAGGGCGCTATCAAGCACTTCTTTGTTGTTGGTGGCTGCGACGGCGCTCGCCCTGGCCGTAACTACTACACCGAGTTTGTTGAGCAGACTCCTGCAGACTCCGTTGTCCTCACCGTTGCTTGTGGTAAGTTCCGCTTCAACGACCTTGACCTGGGCACCATTGGTGGTATCCCTCGTATTCTTGACGTTGGCCAGTGCAACGACGCATACGGCGCTGTTCAGATTGCAACCGCTCTTGCAAACGCATTCGACTGCGGTGTTAACGACCTGCCACTGAGCTTTGTTCTGTCTTGGTACGAGCAGAAGGCAGTTTGCGTCCTTCTGACCCTGCTGCACCTTGGCATCAAGAACATCAAGCTTGGACCAACCCTTCCTGCATTTGTCAGCCCTAACGTTCTTAACATTCTTGTTGAGAACTACGGTATTGGCCCAATCGGCGATGCTTCCGAGGATCTTGCTCAGATGCTTGCCTAATTGGCGAGAAACCCCTCTAGTCCTTTCCTTAAAACGCCTCCTAGCTCTGCGCTGGGAGGCGTTTTTCTTATTGAAGTTGAAAAGATATATGTAAATTGAAATAAATTTAATATAATTATTATTAACTTCAATGAAAGGATTTTCAATGGATTTTAAAAAGATTCAAGAGATTTTTTCTAGTTACTATCTTGCCATTCCAGACTATCAAAGGGATTATTCCTGGACAGAAGCTGAGATTTCAACCCTTTTCGATGATATAAAAAATTTAATGATCAACAACTCTGGCGAAGAACATTTCCTGGGTGCTATTGTTACCACTAGTTTTGATAGTGAATCATCTAGTGGCATGGATATAGTCTTAGAAGACTACAAAATTTCTCCTGACAATATTAGGCACGTTGTTGACGGCCAGCAACGACTTACAACTATTTCTCTACTCATGAGAGCTGCTATGGATTTAGCTTCACAAACAGTTGTCTTGAAAGAGCAGAAAAATATTATTCAAGGTTATCTTCGTAATCTTGAAAGTTGTTTGTATGGATCGGAAATGACCAACGATGGTAAAAGTGCGCCAAGATTGTTCTTAAATGGCAATACTGCACGTGTATATATGAGTGACAACGTTTTAGGTATCAGTAAAATTTCAGGACAACTGAAATATAAAGGTGCAAAACGATTAATCAAAGCATTCGACTATCTAAAGCTTTCTATTAAGGAACTCTGTGACGAATATTGCATTGACTATAATGTGAAGCCATATGAATTCTATAGAGCTTTTTTTCAAATGTTTACTAGTCAGTTAAAATTTGTGGTTATTGAATGCAATACAGCAATGAATGCTTTTCAAGTTTTTGACTCTTTAAATGGCAAAGGTAATGATTTAACTGCAGCTGATCGTATAAAAAATATTTTTTTAAGTTGGTGTAATAATAAAAATGCACTAAATAAATGGAACAGTCTAATCTCACCTCTAGATCAAGATAATCTTGTCAAATTTTTCAATTGCTATATGTTCTATCTTAATGGAAAGCGAGTTCAAAAAAGAAGACTTCCAGATGAGTATAAAAATGAATTTAGTTCATCAGCCACTGTTGATTTTGATAATTTTTATCAAAATCAAGTTAATGCTGCTGAGATATATGGAAAAATTAC
>CAUTOT010000129.1:0-3823 GCA_963539765.1 uncultured Atopobium sp.
CAAACGTTGGCAAATCCACGCTGTTCACCGCGCTGACCCGCAAGGGTGGTCTGGCCGCAAACTACCCGTTTGCTACCATCGACCCTAACGTGGGCATCGTTGACGTACCCGACGCAAGGCTCCAGAAGCTGGCCGAGATTGTCAATCCTGGCCGTATCATGCCAGCAACCGTTGAGTTTGTGGACATCGCGGGCCTGGTCAAGGGCGCAAACGAGGGAGAGGGCCTGGGCAACCAGTTCCTGGCAAACATCCGCAACACCGACGCTATCTGCGAGGTTGTTCGCTACTTCAAGGACCCCGACGTCATTCACGTTGAGGGCCGCGTCAATCCTGACGAGGACGTGGACATCATCCAGACGGAGCTTATCCTCGCTGACCTGGGCACCATTGAGCGTGCCCTGCCTAAGCTGGAGAAAGAGGCCAAGCGCGATAAGGACCTCCAGCCCAAGCTCAACGTGGCAAAGCGCCTTCAGGAGTGGCTGAACGAGGGTAATCGCGCCGCTGACATGGAGATGACTGACGAGGAGCGCCTGGCTGCCCGCGATCTCTTCCTGCTTACCATGAAGCCAATCTTGTACGTCGCAAACGTCGATGAGGATATGCTCACCGAGCCCGCTCCTGTCATTAACGGCGTTCAGTCCATTCCTGTTTGCGCAGGTGTCGAGGCTGAGCTGGCTGACCTTGATCCGGAGGAGGCTGCAGAGTACCTGGAGTCCCTGGGACTTGAGCACTCCGGCCTGGAGACGCTCGCTCAGGCAGCATATAAGCTGCTTGGCCTGCAGAGCTACTTCACCGCTGGCCCCATGGAGGTCAGGGCATGGACCGTCCGCATTGGCGCTAAGGCTCCCGAGGCCGCTGGCGTCATCCACTCCGACTTTGAGCGCGGCTTCATCAAGGCCGAGGTTGCCAGCTACAACGATTACGTGGAGCTGGGCGGCGAGACCGGCTGCAAGACTGCTGGTAAGCTGCGCATCGAGGGCAAGGAGTACGTGGTCGAGGATGGCGACGTCATGCACTTCCGCTTTAACGTCTAAGCTACAAAACCGCTGACAGTAAACATGAAACGGGCGAGAAGATCGGTCTTCTCGCCCGTTTTTGTGTGGGGTGGGGTGGTGCCGCGGGTCGCGGGTCGCTGTGGGCTGCGAGCCGCGAACCGTTAGCGCTTTGGCGCCTGATCGGTGCCCAGGACCACGGTAATGTCCACGTCGGTGGGGTAGTTGCCATCGTTTGCCTTGATGTTGGCGGTAGGGATATCCAGCGCTTTTGCAACGCCAACAGCCTTTGCCAGGCCCGTGCGCGTGCCGTCGTAGATAATAATCGAGTCGGTTGGATGCTCCAGCGAGCTGTCGGCGTAGGCGGTGTAGCCCTTTGTCTTAAGGATGCCGGCCTTCTGAGCTGCCAGTCCTTGAACGTCGGTGCCGTTGAGCACCGCAACCTCACCGGTGTAGTCTGGCTTGATGCTGTCGGCCGCGGAGGTGTCGCCCGCAACCGTACCAACGATACCTGTGGTTTCATCGGTGCTTGCATCCTCCAGAGGAGGCAGCGCCTGGTTCACGCGGTCCATCATGGTCGTCCACGCGCTCTTATCGACAATTTCGGACCAAACATCGTCGATGAGCTCGGACGTTGTTGGAGTGCGCGCAGAATACATGTCCTTGGACGTGTCCATGCCTCTAAACGACATGGCCAGGCCTACGATATCGGTAACATTTAAGTCGGTGGTCACACTCTCGGCCATGGTAGACACGGCGCCCGACATAGAAACGGGATCCAGCTGCAGGACCTTCTTGGCAATAGCCGTCAGAATCATGCGCTGGTTAGCGGCACGGTAGAAGTCGCCGGCGCCGTAATTGTCGTACGCGTGACGACTGCGAGAAAGGCCAAGCGCTTGCTGGCCATTGAGCTGCTGCTCGCCAGCGGGCAGGTCAATTCCCGAGTATTGCATGTCGGAAACGGCAACAGGCAGGTTGACCGTAATGCCGCCGATGGAGTCCACAATCTTGGTGAAGGACTCAAAGTCTACCTCGGCATAGTGCGAGATGTTGACGTTTGCCAGCTTGGAAACGGCCTCGACCATTCCAGACGCGCCGCCGTAGCTATACGCGGAGTTAATCTTTTGCTTTCCGTGTTCTCCCAGGTCAACCATAGTGTCTCGAGGGATGGAAATCAGGGTGATCTTCTTGTTCTTAGGATCAACGCGAGCCAGAATAATAGTGTCGGCGCGGAAGTTTGCGTCGGAATCGCCCCAGTTCTCCGCGCGTCCCTCGTCCTTATCGACACCAAGAAGCAGCATGTAGAACGGGTCGGATGGAGCAACCTGAACCAGCGTTGCCTGCAGGTTTGCGTCCAAGCCCTGGCGGAGTTTTGAGTTAGTATCCAGCATCCACCAAGCAAACGCCACGCCTGCTACCAGCAGCAACGTTCCCAGGATGCCCGCAAAAATCTTAAGACCGCGACCGCGAGAAGACCCTTGGCGCTTCTTGGAGTATGCGCTCACGCCTTCTGCGCGAGAAGGAGCGTGGCTTACCGCACCCGCTCGATGAGCAGCAAAGTGGGTGTGTTTTTGCTGCTGAACTGGGGCTTCTTCGGGCCACTCGTCGCCGACGTTGGTCTGGCCAATCAAAGGCTCGCGCGTAAACCTGGAGCCGTGAGATTCGTGATTGTTGCGAGCAGAGCTTGCACCTGCGCTGCGAACGCTGCCCAGCGTACGAGGCTGATATGCGCCCTGATCATAAGCGTCATAATCGTCCTGTGCGAAGTCCTCTGTATCGTACTCAAAGGCATCCTCGCGTCTGTCGCGGCTGTTGCGACCACGATTCTGAGATGAATGTGACCTTCTGGCCATTGGGGCTCCTTTGTGTTTGATCTGCGTTTTGCCCAATGCGTTTTGTCAAACATCTACTATACGCAATTTTGTGATTTCGTGCTGTAGGGAAACAAACCTGCCACAAAAAATCCCCGCTTCAACGTGTGAAGCGGGGATGTGTGCGAGAAGTCCGTGCGGCTTGACGCATTACTTACTGCATCGCACTGCTTTACTTACGGCGATCCTTCAGAGCATAGCCAAGCGTCGTAATAACGCTGCCCATGGTAGCTACTGCAACAAGAGCAATCTCGGAGAAGTCACCAGTCTCTGGAAGCTTTGGCTGCTTCTTCTTTGGCTTCTTTGGAGTCTCTGATGGAGGAGTTGCTGGTGGGGTGTTTGGAGGAGTGTTTGGTGGTGTATTTGGTGGGGTAGTAGGAGGAGTGTTTGGTGGAATCTCGGTGTTGGTAACCGTGAAGCCATCAGTCTGGTTGCCTGAGACTGCACTGGTATATCCAGTAGGAACATTCTCTTCTACTACGGTGTAAGCAATAACGTGACCGTCTGTTGCATCGTTGCGGAGAAGACCGCTAAATGTTGCAGCCCAGTTATTGGTCTGGTCAAGAGTGACTGTCTCGGTGCTAGCAACGCCGTCTTTGTACAGCCTGACGGTAACAGGACCACCGACAGTTCCCACCCATGTCTTGTTGACCTGTACGTCAACTGTTGGGGTCTTCTCGTCTTCAACGGTCTTAATAACGCCGGTGGTTGCAGAAACGGTGAGGTTATACGTATCGGTATTGAGCTGGTAGCCAGCAGGAGCGGTAATCTCCTGAACGTTGTAGGTGCCTGCAGGAAGCTTTTCAGTGGTAGCGGTACCATCTGCACCAGTTGTAATGGTCCAGGTCTTGGTTGGATCGGTGGTGCTGGTTACCTTAAAGACTGCACCCGCAAGCTTGGTGTTGTGGTCGTTCTTGTCTACCTTAACGATGCGAATACGAGCGATGATGGTAGAAGTGC
>CAUTOT010000130.1:0-3771 GCA_963539765.1 uncultured Atopobium sp.
GAGCCAATCATTTGTTCGGCTGTGACATTGTCAAACCTGTCCCAGCCAAGATACTCACACAGAATGTCTGAAACAATCTTACGTGTATCAGCTTCTTTGAAGTCTTCCGCACGACCCTTCTCAACAATTGAAGTCATACGTCTTAAGCCCTTTTTGATACGGTCCTTTGCCTTGTCTTGATAAACAGCCATTACTCAAACCCTTTCACAATTCCTTCAAACTTTTATATATCGGACTCAGTTTTTGTCCGGTGTTGCCACTAGAGTAGAACGCATGTTCTTTGAGAATTAAACATTTCTTTAGATTTCAAATCCGAATGGGACCAAATACCAAATAACTTCACCAATAATTGAAATTGGCTGCGTGTCAATCTCATTAAAGTCAAATATTTGTGGTCTAAATGTAGGATCTATGCTGTCTGGGATTAGCTCATAGCCATTCGATAGAGGCTTTACTCGTTTAATAGTTGCATCAAAGCCATTCACACACACTGCATATGCCTTCATAGGCTTAATTTCTTCTTTACAAGGGTTAATAAGCGCATAACAACCATTAGGAAGAACACGGTTCATGGAATCGCCGACAACTTTTAAAAGAAAAGCTTGCGGATATCTCTCATGAATGTCTGCTGGGATGTCATAAGTCTCATCAACATTAATCATTTCAATAGAGGCGCCTGCGGCTATTGAGCCTAAGAGCGGAACAGGCGCCATATCAGAAACTTCTGATATCTCTGGACTACTAGACATTCCAAGAAGGTATGCCAGGCTCACATTCAAGATTTCGGACATTTCAATCATCTTATCCATGCGGATGTTAACTTGGTTAGTCTCATATCTTTGAATTGTCTGCTGAGTGGTTCCTATTTTCTCAGCTAATTCAGCTTGCGTAATATTTCTAAGCTTACGTGCTTCAGCAATTTGGTATTTCATTACCGCTCACCTTCAGTTACACGCATTATATTGTCTTCATAATAATTACACACTTTTTGTGTTGCATCAAACACATTTTGTGTGTATTATCTACATCGTTAACACACAGAATATGTGTATTTGAAAGGAGGTGCTTACTATGAGAATGAACATGAAAGCTGAAAGAGCAAGGTGCGGACTGTCTGCAAGTGAAGCTGCTAAAAGAATTGGCGTTTCAACGAACACACTTTTACGCTGGGAGTCTGGCGAGAATACACCTCTTTCAGAAAATCTTATGAAGCTGGCAAGGCTTTATAACTGCACTCCTGATTACTTACTTGGCGTAGGTAATTACCGTACACGAATCACATGTTAAGTAACTAAGCATTTTCACGCACTATGTACCTTGTAAACAAGATAGACGCAAAACGTCCCAGGGAAACTTACAAAAGCTTACTCAAACTTTGAGTTTTACGAGTACCTGGAGAAATAAAGCTTAGCCGTGAATAGTAGCGGTAAAACGTTGCATGGTCATCGCGTTAACCATGTAGAGTCTTGTGACTCGCTACGTCAAGGGACTTCAGACGTATAGAGCGGGCATAGACGCTTTGATTCTATGTAAAGTCCTGCAGAAGTTTTGCTCTTTCGTTATTAAAACAAAGAGCTCTATTTTCTATGGAGATCTGAGAAAAAATGCCAATACCTCAAAATACTGGCTCAGCTTGGTCATACCACTGGGAGCCTAAAGTCGAGCATAAGCTCGAACCTGAAAAGGCTAAACCGCCTCACACAACAATATCGCGTATTAAGAAAGCATCACTTATTAAGAGTTGTTTTAACGATGCTTATTACGCCAGGGAAGACAGCGGAAACCTTTGGTTTCTAGGTAGTTTTGAAACGGATAAAGAAGCAAATGAAGCATTTGGAAGGTGGGCAAAATGCCACTAGAAAATGATGCGCATACCAAAACTATTAGATATAGGGTAAAAATTGAATCTGGAAGTCTCAATGAATTGGAAATGACTTACAAAGAGCTGTATGAAATCACCAAGAAAGCTGTTTCTATGATGGATAAAATAAAGGAGCTTTCTGAGGTGCCTATTATTCTTGTACCTGTGATAAATCAAGAATAACGTGCTGACCACAATTAGAGCAAGTGCCTTCGCCGTTTTCAGTAACTATCTCTTCTCCACAAGCTGGGCATTTGATATGTGCTCCGTTCTTAAGAAGTTCTAATAGTGCTTCTTCATTTAGCTCAACATTAAACTCATTGCTCATAAACATGCCTTTCTGGTATGCGCATGCAAAAGTCTAGATAGACTGAGCTGTAGAGAAAAGAAAAAATCTGTAAACGGTAAATGCCTACTTGAAAATTGCTACAAATAAAGACGCTAGAGCAATGGCTATTGAAGCTATAGAGACCTTTCGAGAAAACCAAGCATCTTTCTTGGCATCACTTACGTATTTGTCGAATTTATTAAGCTGAGACTTAAAGTAATCATTTTGTTGCTTTGTCAACTCAATAAACTCATCGACATGTAATTTCGCCTCGATTGGCTCGATTTGATATGGCTCTTCAACTTTCATGTCTGATAAATCTACAGGATTGTTTTTCAATGCCTCAAACTCTATCGGGTTTGCTTCATCAATTATTTTTTGTAGAGGGGAGGTAGCTTTATCTATGGCATCTCGTATAGTTTTAGAGTTAAAGAAATTTTGGGAAGAAGGTTGGCCTTTCATTAGAAAACACCCTTCACTTATTGTTTCGTTGGCTGCATCTATTTTATCTCTTATGTTTTCAATTTATTGTATTTTTTACGGGTCCAAAGAACTCAGCAAAATAGCCCTTATTACAGCGTTATGTGCTTCTACCGGCGGACTTTGTTGTTTTTTGCTCTTTGGTCGCCCGCTTTACTAATTCATTCAACATAAAAGTGCCCTCCTCACGCCCCAACGTGGGAGAGCGTGTCCAAAAACAGTAGAAAGGCTGATTAAATGGACAATACAAGTATACAGGTTTTTAGTTCTCAACAGTTTGGAGAGCTAAGAGCTCTTAAAGGATCTGACGGAGAGCCTTGGTTCGTCGCTAAAGATGTCTGTGAGATTCTTGGAATTGGGAACAGTAGGCAAGCCCTAAGCCGTCTTGATGACGATGAAAAGGGTGTCATTTTAAATGACACCCCCGGAGGAAGACAGAACGTTTCCATTGTTAATGAGGCTGGCTTCTACAGCCTTGTGCTTTCTTCTCGTAAGCCAGAAGCTCGAGAGTTCAAGCGCTGGGTTACTCATGAAGTCTTGCCGTCAATTCGACGCTCTGGCGGATACATCGCCACAGACGGCTCTGAAAGTAATGAAGACCTCCTCGCTCGTGCGGTCCTAGTCGCAAATGAAGCCATTCAACGCAAGGATGTTCAACTCAAAGAACAACAACGTCAGCTCTACGAGAAGGATACGACCATCATCGAGCAGGGGGCCAAGATTGACGAACTCGCTCCAAAAGCTGGTATGTATGACACAGTCATCAACGTCAAAGGCACGATGACGATTACAGATGCTGCTCGCTATCTTTCGCAGTATGACCCTCATATGAACCGTAAACGTCTCTTTGCTCTTCTTCGTGCAGACGGTTTGATTTGCCGTGTGGGTAAAGCCCCTACAAAGAAGGGAATCGAAACGGGAAGATTTGTACAGATCATGAGCACCCGTCGAGATGGTAAATCAAATGAGCCTTATGCCAGGATGACGCAGAAAGGCTTTGACTGGTGCGTTACCGCTTACTGTACAGCTCCACTCATTAATTAGCTCTTATGGAGAGCTTGCGAAACACTGAGCTAATTACCGTTGAACAGGCTTCTCAATT
>CAUTOT010000131.1:0-3747 GCA_963539765.1 uncultured Atopobium sp.
ATAGCGTCATATAAAAGATTTAACTATAGGTAAATTCCGCACCTAAGGAACACACTTAAGTCAGATATTCTGCTCAATTGCGGGCATATTACACATCAAATGAAGATAATCTGCACGTTTGAGGTATTTTCTGCGTCATGTATACGTCTTTTTGACAGATTATCTGACTTAGGTGTGTTTTGAACTGACTCCTATTTCTCGTGTCTAAGAAATGGGAGACAGTTCACTCTCGTAGGTGGCCGTTTTTTGTGCCGTATGTAAAGATTTCCTGCTCAAGCTATCGAGCAAAAAGTTCCCAAAAAGCAACAGCAGATGATGCAGCAACATTGAGTGAATCTACCTGATGTGACATAGGAATGATGGTAGTAACATCACAGGCCGCAATAGTTTTATTATCAAGTCCATAGCCTTCACTACCAAAGAATAGTGCAGCTTTTTTACCTTTTACCAGCTCTTTATTAAGAGGTACTGCAGAATCTGTGAGCGCAAGAGCGCACGTAGTAAAAGAATGAGCTTTAAGCTTTTCTATAAGATCTAGCGATGTTGTTTCTTCATCCAGGCGAGCCCAAGGCACATTAAAAACCGTTCCCATAGAAACGCGCAAAACTCGTCTTGAGAGGTTGTCAGCACATTTAGCTGTCAAAATAACAGCGTCTACATTAAGAGCTGCGGCTGACCTAAAGACTGCGCCTACGTTATTAACGTCAACCAAGTCTTCCAAAACGGCAATGTGCTTAGAGGTGTTAAGAATCTCTTCTAACGCTACACCTTGTGGCCTTCTCATAGCGCAGAGCACTCCTCTATTCATCTTGTAGCCAATAAGCTGTGTGAGCTGCTCATCTGGAAGAATGAAAATGGGAGTGTTGTCTGACAGAGGACGGAACTTCTCGACAATTTGCAAAATATTGTCTGTATGAGAAGTATTCGCAAGAAATGAGAGCGGTCTACAACCTGCAGCAAGCGCAGTCTCAATCACAAAATGTGACTCACAAATCATGACACCGCGGGACGGATCAAGACGATTACGAAGCTGGTTGTCAGTCAGTCGAGCATACACATCAAGACGATGGTCGTCAGATGAATCTACATGAATAATCGGATATGTTGCCATAAATAACGTACCTCTCGCCTCTTGATAGACAGTATTCTCTCACTCTTGAGGCAAGAGCAACGTCATATATTCATGAATTACTTCTGCAGCTGTTTTCTCTTAAGGAAGAAACTCAAAGAAATCAGTGAGATAGAAGAGCCCATAAGCGTCCCTTGTAATGCAACCTGAGAATAGTCTGCAGTATCAGGGAGCAAAGACTTCTTCTGAGTCTGCTGAGGCTTCTCAGGAGTGTGAGTCTCGGGCGTTTCCGGAGTAGTCTCAGGCTGCTTCACGTATACGTGAGTCCAATTTGCAGTAATGGCTGGCTGAGAAGTATCACTTGTTCCAATAACAAGATTGACCTTTAAATGCTGGTATGAATCAAAGTGATCTGGATCTGCAGATGTTGGAGTAAGCAGATATTCAATTCGATACTGACCAACAGGCAAGGTGTCATCTTGGTATGAAGAATAGACAACATCCTTGAAATGGTTTGAGAAATAAACAGCATTGCCATCGGCATCAACGACACGAGGCGTGCCATCTGGCAGATAGCTCAAATCAACAGTAAATTGGCCGTTTTCAAACAGTTGAATATCGTAAGTGTTACCACCAGGAGTTCTGCTGATAGCAATATCTCCATTATGAGTAGCAGCACTAACAGGGAAAAGCTGAGTAACATCTTGTGATTGAATCTCAGCCATAAGGCGAGCTGTCACAGCATCAATATCCAATACTCGCCTTGTACCTGCATCAACCGTGTGATCATAGTTGTAAGAAGAGATGGTAGCTGGCGCATTCTGAAGACCAGCGTCAATAGGCTTTAAAGTAGTTCCAGTATCTGAAACATATGCGGTGTGTGCGAGGGTGTAGTAATACGAAATATGTGTCACATACGTAGTTGGACGGACAACATTACCATCGCCATCATAGCCAGAGGAAATCGTATAAGAGTCAACTTCTTTGTGGTCAAGAATGTCATTGCCCACTACCTCTGGAGCCTGAAACAGACCTTGTTTTTCAGTCTTATTTCCGTTGCTATCAACAAACGTTGTGAGATTACGGTCAATGTCAGATATACCCACGTGCATGGTGTAGATGTAATAGAAGCCATGCTCTTGATCATACGAGAGCGTTTTTTCCAGCTTATACTGACCCATAGACAAACTAGTATCAATAACAGCAGTATTATCTTGACCAACCGACCCTTGTGCCAGCTGACCATGAGCAATGTATGAATTAATTCTGTCTCTGTGAGCCTGAATATCATTGTCTGAATCAAACTCAAACACCGGAAGCAAGATTCTACGATCAGTTACGCCGGCAAGCTCCGGATGAGTCTGAATGTATGCGTCTACCGCTGCGTCATCTGTTGTATAGCTCAAGGAATCATCTGGCGAGAAAAGCGACAAGTCAAACTGGTCTCTATCTAGGTAAACAAAATCACTTACCTTGCTATAGTTTGGATGAGAATCAGAGTTAACTGCTTCATAAGGCTTAATTTGCTCAAGGTTATCAAACGAAGTTGAATCATTGCCCACAAGAGGCGCAAAATCAGAAGGTAGAAGTTCATACGACTTGACATCAGTATGCAATAGCAGCTGATTGGCTGAATAAGAATTCGATTGGCCTGATGATGCAGTAGCAACAGCAATTTTAGGAAAAGCTGAAATGCATAAAAGAAGTACAGCAAGAGCAGTACAAACGCATCTAATTTTTTGCGTAGTACTATTGACTCTAGTTGGTGACATACGCTATTGCTCCCCCTGCAATTGAAAAATAATTATTTCTAAATGTCGTATATATTACTCCAGTTTTGTTCTTCTCCTGTGGAAAATAATTCCTCGTAAGTTCCATAAAATATGTGACGAATATGCACTACACTAAATAGATGTGTCTTTGACTCAATTACAGAAAGCTTGTTTGTCAAAACACACTGATTCTTGCTGTGTAACTTCGTATTTTATAAGGAGTGCTCCTTGGCTAAGCACTTTGCAAAAAGCTCTGCTTCTCACACCGCTAACCTACAGCCTCTTTCCACAGAGGAAGCTACAGAGAAGTCACCTTCCCTTAAGGACTCAGTTCCAAGTCTTGGCGATACTGATATGTACGTTGCTCTCAATGAAGAGCAGGTAAAAGCCAATCAGCTCAATGAGCCTTCACAAGCTACAGAGTCCCCAGAAGAGCAAGCAGATGATCTAACTGTCATTGCTCCCCTTGATAGCGCTGAGCTTGGAGAAAAAGAAGAAGCTCCTGTTAACCACAAGAAACATCAGTGGTGGAAAATACCTGCCGTGCTCGTTGGTGTTCTCGCCCTTGTGTACGTGGGTGGAGCAATCTTCTTTAACTTCTTCTTTATGCCTCAGACCAGCATTTATGGCAAAGACTACTCCTTAAAACCTGCTTCAGATTTACAAGCTTCTAGAGCAAATGAGGCCTCAAATTACTCCGTCCAAGTCTCTGGAAACGGCGTTGATTTAACCATCAAAGCCTCTGATATTGATTTGACGTACGACGCTGCGGGATATGCTCGCGATGCTATTAGCCAGCAGAATCCTTGGATGTGGCCATTGGAGCTTACTCGCAGCAGATCTTTGAGCCCGCATGCAACCGCTTCGTACGATACAAGCAAGGCAGACGCACTCTTTAATCAAAGA
>CAUTOT010000132.1:0-3700 GCA_963539765.1 uncultured Atopobium sp.
CTCAAGGTCACCAAAGAAACGCAGCTTAACGTTCTCTTGGTGGAATAGTGGAAGCTCTTTAAGAAGCGTCTCTGCAAACAGACGCATGAGCAAGTCAACCTCACGCTGAGGACGTTTCCAGTTTTCTGTGGAGAATGCATAAACTGACAAAACGTCCAATCCAAGGCGCACACTTGTAGTAACAGCCTCGCGCAAAGAAAGAACGCCGGCCTTATGACCTTCGGTTCTGTCAAGTCCGCGAGCCGTAGCCCATCTACCGTTTCCATCCATAATGATGGAAACGTGAGACGGAATAGTTTCTAAATTGATATCAGAGAGACTGATATCTTCTGGTGCGTCTGAGAAATACTGGACGAGTTTGTCTGTATCAAACTGCACTTAAATCTCCATGATTTCTGAAGTCTTGGTCTTAAGAAGAGACTCAATCTGTGCAATATAGGTATCAGTCAGCTTCTGAATACCGTTCTTCTCGCGCTTCTGATCGTCCTCAGATAGCTCCTCATCGCGCTCAATCTTGCCATTAACGTCACGACGGACGTTACGAACAGCTACGCGAGCTTCCTCAGCAATCTGAGAGCACTCTTTAGCAAGCTCACGACGGCGCTCCTCGGTTGGCATTGGGAAAGGAAGTCTAATAGCAGAGCCATCATTAGATGGAGTAATACCAAGGTCAGAAGTCTCAATGGCCTTCTCGATGCTCTTTAGAGCAGTCTTATCCCATGGCTCAACAAGCAGCATAGACGCCTCAGGAACCTTGATAGCTGCAAGCTGAGAAATTGGGGTTGGCTGACCATAGTAGTCTACCTTGATGTGATCAAGCGCATGTGGATTTGCGCGACCAGTACGAACACGACCAAAGTTATTCTTAAGTGCCTCGATGCACTTCTCCATAGACTGCTTAGCTTTATCAGAATGAACGCTCATTAGTCCTCCTCAACGACAGTAGTACCGACTTCTTCTCCGGAAATTGCCTTCATGAAAACGCCTTCAGATTGCATGTCAAATACAAGAATTGGCATCTTATTGTCCTTGCACAGCGCAATTGCTGCAGCGTCCATAACCTTAAGTTCTTTGGCGAGAACATCTTTGTAGGTGACAGTGTCAAACTTAACTGCATCTGCATGAGTAACTGGATCGCAGTCGTAAATACCATCTACCTTTGTTGCCTTCATCAGAGCCTCTGCGCCAATCTCGCAAGCGCGAAGAGCTGCAGCAGTATCAGTAGTGAAGTAAGGGTTACCGGTACCTGCAGCAAAGATGACAATACGGCCCTTCTCAAGGTGCCTAATAGCACGACGGCGAATATAAGGCTCTGCAACCTGAGCCATGGAAATTGCACTCATAACACGGCAATCCATGCCATTGCGCTCAAAACAATCCTGGAGTGAGAGAGCATTGATTACTGTTGCAAGCATTCCCATATTATCGCCCTGGGCACGATCCATGCCAGCAGCTGCCTGAGAAACGCCTCTAAAGATGTTTCCGCCGCCAACAACAATGGCAACCTGAACGCCAGACTCCCAAACAGGCTTGATTTCTTTAGCAAGCATTTCTGGAATTGAAGGGTCAATGCCAAAGGATTGCTCACCCATCAATGCTTCACCAGAAAGCTTTAAAAGTACTCTTTTGTATTTAGCTGAAGACAAAGCTTCCTCGCTCTCTCCGTTTGCCATAGTTGTAATAATTTTAACAAACGACACCGTAAGTTTTGCAGGAATCGCGGTAAAAAAAGAGCCGGTTGAAGACAACCGGCTCAAAATAATTGAAGTAAAAAGTCTTACTCTTCACCAAAAGCAAAACGCACGAAGCTGACAATCTTAACCTCGTCGTCAACCTTCTTGGAGAGCAGCTTTGCGTACTCAGAAATGGTCATATCTGGGTCCTTAACAAATGCCTGCTCAGTAAGGACATACTCCTTGTAGTACTTCTCGAGACGACCATAAGCCATCTTCTCCTGAATAGCCTCAGGCTTGCCGGACTCAGCAGCCTGTGCCTTGTAAATGGAGAGCTCGTGATCAACGATGTCCTGTGGACCATCCTCACGGCGAGCAGCAACTGGAGCAGCTGCAGCTACCTGCATTGCAACGTCGTGTGCAAAGTTCTTGAAGTCCTGAGACTCAGCGGTTTCTGGCTTGTTGAACTCAAAGGTAACAATGTCAGCAAGCTTGCCACCAAGGTGAATGTAGCTAGCAAGAGCGCCGTTTGCAGCCTCAACGCGCTGGAAACGAAGAACACGCATGTTCTCGCCGATGTTGTGGATCTTATCGGTGATTGCCTCGTCGACAGTCTCGTCGCCAAGCTTAGCAGCCTTGAGCTCCTCAACGTCAGCTGGGTTGCTCTCAGTGACAACTGCAGCAAGATCGCCAGCAAAGCCGGTGAACTGAGGGTTAGTACCAACAAAGTCAGTCTCGCAGGAGAGCTCGAGGATTGCACCAGTCTTGCCGTCTGGGCTGATGAAGGTAGCAATGGTGCCCTCGTTGGTGTCACGGCCAGCACGCTTAACTGCCTTAGCAACGCCCATAGTACGAAGAATATCTACTGCCTTCTCAATATCGCCCTCAGCCTCGACGAGTGCCTTCTTGCACTCCATCATAGGAGAGCTGGTCATATCACGAAGCTGCTTAACAAGTGCTGCGGTAATCTCTGCCATGTTTTCCTCCCAAAAATCTACTGAATAACTAAATTATTTGACCCGTTGCTAAGAGTTACTCAGCAGCTGGGGTCTCGGACTCAGCGCCCATCTCTTCAGCAGAAATCTGCTCCTTGCCGCTACCTGCAAGAATTGCGTCTGCAGCAAGCTGGCACATAAGAGAAATGGAACGAATAGCATCGTCATTTGCAGGAATGCCGTAATCAACAACATCTGGATCAGAGTTGGTATCAAGCAGGGAGACAACTGGAATGTGAAGACGGTTTGCCTCACGGATTGCGTTCTCTTCACGCTTGGAATCAACAACAAAGAGAGCCTGTGGAAGAGAAGTCATATCACGGACGCCACCGAGGTTAAGCTGAAGCTTCAGAAGCTCCTTGTTCTTAAGAGCCTGCTCCTTCTTAGGAAGAGTTGCCATACGGCCATCCTCTACCATTGCCTCAAGCTCCTCAAGGCGCTTAATGCGGGAACGCATGGTGACAAAGTTGGTAAGCATACCACCAAGCCAACGCTGGTTGATGTAAGGCATGTTTGCACGAGCTGCCTCAGTAGCGATTGGCTCCTGAGCCTGCTTCTTGGTGCCGACGAAGAGAACACGGCCACCCTTAGATGCAACATTCTTCAGGAAAGTGTAAGCAGCGTCTGCGCCAAGCATGGTCTGCTTAAGGTCAAGAATGTAAATGCCGTTGCGCTCACCAAAGATGTATGGCTTCATCTTAGGGTTCCAACGACGAGTCTGGTGACCATAGTGGCAACCAGCATCCAGAAGAGTCTGAATAGTAATCTTTGCAGCCATTTTTACCTCCATTGGTTGTTCCTCCGTACGAGTTCAAGCCTTGTTAAAACCACCCAACACCTGGCTTAGCGTTAGGCACCACGGCAAACAAGTAGTCGTACGTGCGATTTTGTGCTGTTTGGTAACAGCATGTTGTGCTTCTACACAACTTTTGAAAGTATAGCAGGAAAACAAGGGCTACGTCTATAAAGAATTTAGACCATAACCTCTACAAATACTGCAAAAATGTATCAAACTTCTTTGCGCAAGGTATT
>CAUTOT010000133.1:0-3687 GCA_963539765.1 uncultured Atopobium sp.
CATCTTCTGGCGTTGTATACCAATCGCGATTACTTAAGAAGTACGGAGGTTCAGGAAAAGTCATAATTATCCAATCAGCCACAACTTTTCTAATTTTGTACAAACTATCGTATAGCGCTAGTTTACTCGTACGTAATGAAAACTGCTTAACAGAAGCAATAAGCGGCCGCTCGCGGCATAAAAATAGCCGCACAAGGCGGCTATTTAGTAGTTGATGGTGCCAGCAACCAGGATCGAACTGATGACCCCCGCTTTACGAGAGCGGTGCTCTACCAACTGAGCTATGCTGGCGTGCAAAAGCGCGCTAACAACTATACGGGGAAGCCCTGTATTATTCAAGCAGAAATACTAAAGAAGCCCGAGAACACCACGAACAAGGCGTTCAAGATCATTTGCGTACTTCTCAGATGCCTCTTGAACACTCTTATGCGTAGTTCCGTGAGCACCAGCTGGGTTTGCTGCAAGCGTTAGAGCTAACACATTCATATCAAGAGCGCAAGCCATAATGACTTCAAGAGCTGTGGAAACGCCAACGTATGAGACGCCAAAACTGCGAAGCATAGCAACCTCTGCAGGAGTTTCAAAGTTTGGTCCCAAAAGACCAGCAAAAACGCCCTCATTGAGCTCAATTTTGAGGTCATCTGCTACGCCGCGTGCAAGCGTTCTTAGATAAGGCGAGAAGGCATCATTCATATCTACAAATGGGGTCTCGACATCGCGAAGGCCTGCCCACTCTGCAAGCGGATTGGTTCCCGTGAGGTTAATCTGATCAGTAATAACGCCAAGGCCAGTCTTTGCGTTTCCAGAAACAGCACCTGTTGCACCTGCAAAAATAATGTCTTTGCAGCCTAGGTGATGGGCATGCTGAACAAGAGAGGTTACCTCAGCTGCAGAATAACCCTGATAGAGGTGTACGCGACCAGGATAAACAACTACAGGCACGCCATCGATAGTACCAATAGTTGCTTCAAAGCTGTGACCAGCCATAGGAGAAGCGTCAACAGGGAAACCTGGAATGTCACGATAATCAATACGACGAACTGGCTTTACCAAATCAGCAAGATGACCAAGTCCGGTTCCCAAAATAAGAGCAACAGGATGCTCAACAGATGGGCTTACATTCTCAATGGTTTTCTCGGTAACCACGCAAATCCCCTCCTCTAAGAGGTGACGAGTAAGTGTTCCCTCGCCAGAAACAAGCTTTCCTGAGTATGTACCATCATAAATTTCATGCACGCCACAAGACGGGCTCTTTGCCTTCAAAACGGCGAGCGTTATGTCAGAAGACGTAACGGCACTAAGAGCAATCTTAGATCCTCGTTCAAAATCTTCTGTTACATCTGAGCCGTCCTTGAGCCAAACACGTCCTTCTCGCTGTTCCGCGGGCGGACGAGGCACAGGAAGACCCGAGGAAGTCTCGGGGCAAATCTTTGTGACGTTTACTTTTTCTGCCAGCTTTTGTACTGCAGAAACAGGCTTGGCCCCTCCGTCATATCTGACGGGGAGGCCAAGTAAACAAGCGCTAATAGCAACTTTCATTGCGTTTCAGTTCCTAGAGAGCAAGAGAGTAAACAGCAATAGATGCCTTACCAAGAATCTCGTTGATCTTCTGTGACCACTCCTGAGATGCCTTGCTTGCAACAGCAGAGTACTTGCTCATTGCAACCTGATAAGCGGTCTGGGCAGCTGCATAAGAGGCGGAATCGTTGGAGATTGAGTAAGCAGAGAGCTGCTTGTAGTAATCGCCATCCTGGGAAGCCCAAGTGTTGTTTTTAGCGTCCCACTCATCACCAGCAAGACCAATGATGTACTGAGCGTACTCCTGGCTTGTAGTCTCAGAGTTGCCGTCCTCAGGTGCAGTTGGTGCCTGTGGAGCATCTGGAAGGGTTGTAGTCAGAACGCTATCACGATACTTCTTCATGATGACAGCATCATGGATGAGCTTCTTTGCGACGTCTTCAGAGAGCTTGTATGCAGAAGCAACCTGGCTAACATCAGTAGTCTTGAAGTTGGTCTGCATGTAATTGTTGACTTCGTCATCGGTGACGGTAATACCCTTGCTCTGAGCCTCAGCAACAACAAGAGCATTGCGAACATAGCCAATAATCTTATCGGCTGCTGGGACAGCATAGGTGCCGTCAGACTGCTTTGCTGCGTCAAGACCGGAAGTGTTCTCAATAACCTCACGAGCAGTTACTTCTTTGGTCTGACCGTTATAGGTATAAGAAGCAATAGGAGTGTTGAGCTCACCCTCAGAAAGTGTGGTGCGACCGTTCAAAGAACCAGTAGCTCCGCCACCGCCCAGAAGGAAGCGACCGATGATAATACCAAGAGCAAACAGTACAACTGCGCCTACTCCGATAAAGATCTTTGAGTTCTTTTTTACATCAATAGATGGCATATCCTTGCCTTTCATCGCTTAATGCAACTATGCGTACATAATACAAACCTGTAGTTTACTCTTATTAGCATGCATAAAACATACAACCAGTAAACTCCCCCGTTTGTACACAGTCGTTTACAAGCAAATCACATTACTTGGTAGCTGCAACAATCTCTTCCGAATACTGCTTAATGTATCCCGTGGCATTTTCCGCATCAAACTTCATACGCTGCGACAATGCCTTCTTCACGTCCTTAGAAATAGTTCCATGTGCTAAGGCGAGAAGACCCTGGAGCATGTCATGGTACTCAGCATCTCCGTGATAGCACTGAACTGCCTCATCCAGAAGTGGCCATGCCTCATCAGAATGCTTTGCAGAAGTTGCGCCGTACTGGCAGAGGAACAAAAATGCTGCTAGACGAACCGTTGCCGAGTCATCATCAAATAAAGAAGCCTCAGCGGCATCAAATGCTTTGAAGACCTGGTCACCAAAGTGCTCGCTCAAATGAGCAAGTGCATCAAGCACTTCCCAACGAGTCTGAGCCTCTGGTCTATACAGTGCATCAATAAGAGAATCGATGTGCTCTTCAAAGGCAAGAGGAGCAACATGAGCAAGCTCTGCAAGCTCATGAGACGCATCTTGACGAGCGCGCCTACTAGCATCAGACAAAGCGATGACCAGTGCATTTACCTTTTTCATCTGTGCCATAGTTGGCTTTTTAGCAGCCTTCTTAGCAGGTTGCTTTTCTTGTTTTGGCGCCTTTGTAGAGCCCGCTTTTGCGGTTGCCTTAGTTGAAGCCTTTTTTGGCTTCTGAGCAGTTTCTTTCTTCTCTGCCATGAAACCTAAATCCTCTCTAAAACACCCTTTATTCTCTAAATCCGTCTACGACAACGGTGCCGCTTTTTTGATCCTCATGAATTTTAATAAATCCAAGGCTTGATGCCTCACGTAAAAGAGAAGTAAACGAACGATATCCATAAGTTGCCTCAGCAAACTGTGGACGCTTCCTTCGCATAGTCTCCTTTAAGCGGGATGCATAAATAAACGTTTCACTTTCGCGTTCCAAAGACTCAATGGTCTCAAATAAAAGCTGATAGCAGTCGTGTTTCTCGACAGGTACCTTCTCTTTGAAGTCTGGAATTCTGCCAGAACTCAAAATATCCTCGTAGAAGATAAACTCGTCACAAACCTCAGCAAGAAGCGAGCTGGTAGATTCCTTCATGCCAACGCCAATAACTGTTTTACCAGCCTCTTTAAGCTTTGCCACAAGTGGCGAGAAGTCCGAGTCACCAGAAAGCACAGC
>CAUTOT010000134.1:0-3618 GCA_963539765.1 uncultured Atopobium sp.
CTTGATGACTGCAACGCCGCCGGCGAGCTTAGCAAGACGCTCCTGGAGCTTCTCGCGGTCAAAGTCAGAGGTGGTGTTCTCAATCTCAGCCTTGATCTGGGTGATACGGTCATCGATTGCGTCCTTGGAACCAGCGCCACCAACGATGGTTGTGGTCTCCTTGGTAACCTTAACAGACTTAGCGCGACCGAGCATATCAGCGGTAATCTCATTGAGGTTAACGCCGAGCTCCTTAATGACTGCCTGGCCGCCGGTGAGAACAGCGATGTCCTCGAGCATGCGCTTACGACGGTCACCATATGCAGGAGCCTTGATTGCGCAGACGTTCAGAACGCCGCGGAGTTTGTTGAGGATAAGGGTGGTCAGAGCCTCACCGTCGACGTCCTCAGCAATGATGAGCAGAGGTGCGCCCTGCTTCTGGACTGCCTCAAGAATTGGCAGGATATCCTGGATGGTAGAAATCTTGTGATCGGTCATCAGGATGTAAGGATTATCCAGTTCAGCGGTGAGAGTCTCGTTGTTGGTTGCGAAGTAAGGGGAAACATAACCCTTGTCAAACTGCATACCCTCAACGGTATCGATGTCGATGCCGAAGGTCTGGGACTCCTCAACAGTGATAACGCCGTCCTTGCCGACAACGTCCATAGCATCGGAAATCTTGCCACCAATGACAGGGTCACCAGCAGAAATGGTGCCGACAGAAGCAATCTGCTGCTTGGTGGAGACGTCCTTTGCAATGCCCCTCATCTGAGCGACAACAGCCTCAACAGCCTTGTCGATACCGCGGCGGATTGCGATTGGGTTTGCACCAGCTGCAACGTTGCGAAGGCCCTCATTAACAATAACCTGTGCAAGCAGGGTTGCGGTGGTGGTACCGTCACCGACGGTGTCGTTGGTCTTGGTTGCAACCTCTTTGACCAGCTGAGCGCCCATGTTCTCTACGGGATCTTTGAGCTCAATCTCGCGAGCAACGGAGACGCCATCGTTGGTGATGGTTGGTGCGCCGTAAGAACGCTGCAATGCAACGTAGCGACCCTTAGGTCCAAGGGTGGTGGTTACGGCATCTGCCAGGGTGTTTACACCCTTAGCAAGCTTGGCACGAGCGTCGGTGCCAAAATCGATATCTTTAGCCATGGTATTCCTCCAAAATAGCTGAACTTACACGTGAACAAAACAAGCGAACGAACAAAGGTGTGAAGCAGCTGGTTTCAAGTAAACGGGTTTCTCGCCAAGTCATCGAGCCCCGCGTGACCAGCTCCTACGCGACTTAGCCCTGCGCGTCCGCATCAACTGCGAAGCGATTAGTCCTCGAGGACACCAAGGATATCGTCAGCACGAAGAAGCAGGAGATCCTGGTCATCAATCTTGACCTCGGTGCCGCCGAACTTGCCATAGAATACCTGGTCGCCAACCTTGACATCCAGAGCGATGCGATTGCCATTCTGATCAAGCTTGCCAGCTCCGACTGCAAGGACCTCGCCGCGCTGAGGAAGCTCCTGAGCTGCGGATGCAATGTAGAGACCAGAAGATGTTTTCTCCTCTTTTGGAGCAGGCTTTACCAGAACACGATCTCCGAGTGGCTTCAAATTCATAATGAAAACCTCCTTTTCGGGCTCCGCCCGATTGTGACGCTAAGCGCCCTTTTCCAACGCTATTAGTTATTCCACACGAGAAAACAATTTATACGAAATATTATGAAAATCTTACAAAACCGACTTAGATTTTCTGTAGGCGTGCAGTATAAGCCGTTAACGGTTACGTGCAGGCTAGTGGGTACGGACGACATGCGGGCAGCGTGCGGGCAGCGTGCGGGCAGCGTGCGGGCTGCGTACGGGCAGAGCGCGGACGACGTGAGGGCTGCGTACAGGCAGAGCGCGGGCGACGTGAGGGCTGCGTGCGGGCGCGCGAAGCTGCTGAGCTGCTGGTCTGGGCGACAGCCGGTATCCACCTGCACATTCGTGTCATTAGCATAAATTTTGGTGCAAAACTTTGCTCCGTGCATATTCTGCTAGTGATATTCGTGATTTTGCATAGGAAAAATGAGCACATCTTTGGGAGGGTCCAATTTGGGTAAAAAATCCGTTTAGTTGGGGTTGAAATGGAGT
Source organism: uncultured Atopobium sp. (assembly GCA_963539765.1). GTDB lineage: Bacteria > Actinomycetota > Coriobacteriia > Coriobacteriales > Atopobiaceae > Lancefieldella. Next base: position 2,106 of record CAUTOT010000134.1, read on the forward strand.
ATTCAGAAAAATTGCACCTATGTTTTACCAGGTAGCAAATTCTATCCAGATTTCTGATTTTTTATCCAGAACAAAACACCAGGTAGGTTTGATGCATAGAATCAAACAATTTCTGTAAACTCCAACTAAACGCATTTTTTACCACTTGAAGGTCACTTTTGGGGCAAAACCACCTCTTCCCCACCCAAAGCGAAAATCCACCTGCATAAAAGCACCCGGCTATTCATTTTCATGAATAACCGGGTGCTGAACGCCTGAGAAATACGTCCCACCATGCTACGATCTGCCGTGCTACGCTCTACAACGCGCGCTTACGCCTCTAAGCTCTCCAGCTCAGAAAGCCAAAGCGAGCTAGAAGCGTCAGACGGCATGCGCAGGTCGCCGCGCGGAGACAGCGAAACCGAACCAACCTTTGGTCCGTCAGGCATCGCTGAGCGCTTAAACTGCTGCGAGAAGAAGCGACGGTAGAACACCTTTAGCCAGCGAACGATAGTCTCGTGGTCGTAAATCTCCTGGTCAGTGCCCGTGCCAAACGCGCGCTCAGCAAGACGCAGGATCTTTAACGGGCCACTTCCGTGGCGCAGTACATTGAACAAGAAGAAGTCATGTAGCTCGTAAGGACCAACCAGGTCCTCCGTTTTTTGCTCAAGAGAACCATCCGCCGCAGTTGGTAGCAGCTCAGGCGAAACCGGCGTGTCCAGAACGTCACGCAGAACGTGAGCAATCTCGTCCTCGCCCTGCTCCTCATAAGCGTCGGCGCAGTAATCAACAAGGTACCTGACCAGTGTCTTTGGTACCGAAGCATTTACGCCGTACATGGACATCTGGTCACCGTTATACGTTGCCCAACCGAGCGCCAGCTCGGAAAGGTCGCCCGTGCCAATGACCATGCCGCCCACCTGGTTGGCAACGTCCATCAGAATCTGCGTGCGCTCGCGAGCCTGGGCGTTTTCGTACACAACATCGTGAACATCCTGGTCGTGGCCGATGTCGGCAAAGTGTTGCAGCACGGAATCCACAATGGAAATCTCGCGCAGGTCGGCGCCAAGCGACTGCACCAGCTCAATAGCGTTGGTGTACGTGCGGTCCGTGGTGCCAAATCCTGGCATAGTCACAGCTACAATACCCGAACGGTCATATCCTAGCTGGTCAAAAGCGCGCACCGTGACGAGAAGAGCCAGCGTAGAGTCAAGTCCTCCCGAAATGCCAATAACCGCGTGGTCAGAGCCGGTGTGCGCCAACCTTGAAGCCAAGCCGTGAGCCTGAATCGACAGAATCTCCTCGCAGCGTGTTGCGCGAGCGTCATCCATCGCGGGCACAAACGGATGCGGATCAACGTACCTGGTCAGCGGCGTGCGGATAGCAAGTTCGACGCCCTCGCCCTCGCTGTCATGCCCGTGACCTGCGGCGTCGTGCGCACCTTCGCCCTCGCCCTCGCCGTCAAACTCCAGCGAGAAGTACGTGGTCAGGTGCTTGTAATCCTCCGGCGTCGGAGCAACCTCAAACGTCGACG
>CAUTOT010000135.1:0-3575 GCA_963539765.1 uncultured Atopobium sp.
CTAAGACAGGCATCTATCCTGTTGTGTACACATATCCTGCTGGACGCTCGCAGGTAGCATCTTGCGCTGATGTATCTCGTCTGTGGATTGCAGGCTACCCAGACAATCGATTCTCGTGGGAATTGCCTGAGATGATCTACAACACTGGAGCGTGGAACGACTGGACCATCTGGCAGTATTCCAGCGCGGGCGGTACCGTTGACCTGGATGTGGCAAAGCTGACCTATGCGGAATGGGAGCAGCTTGCACAGGGTGAGTCTAACTTCGAGCCACACTGGGTTAAGAACGCAACAGGCTGGTGGTATGCAACCAGTCCAAGCACTTACTACTACAGCCAGTGGGCGTTCATTAACGGTAGCTGGTACTACTTCGATGCTCGAGGATACGCAGTCACAGGCTGGTATTTTGATGGCGCAGACTGGTTCTACTTATGCCCTGAGGAAGGACCACAAGAGTGCGCAATGCTCACAGGCATGCAGCACATCGGAAGTTACGACTACTACTTCGCAAATGATGGTCGCATGGCTACTGGTATCTTTGACGCGGAAGGTAAGAAGTTCCTCGCTTCCGAGAATGGTAACCTACTCCCAGCTGGCGTGCATATCTTCAATGATCATGCCTACGCAGTCAATGCTGATGGCTCTGTCCAGGCTGACAGCACAGTGACAGTTGATACTGATGAAGCTGGCAGACTGACCTCGCTGCATTAAGTAACACGTCTAGAGCTGCTCGGAAGAGTGCAAGACTAGACCTGCAACCCCTCTCGCTTCGGCGGGAGGGGTCTTTTTTGTGTCCCAAGCGCGTCCCAAATGGCATTTTTACGCGTATCTTCTGAACCTTATCGCCAACAAAACTGCACTTAATACGCATATAAACAATGTAGATATTTAACTGCTACAATGAAAGAGACTATTCACTTATATTATTTTCACAGGTAAACAGCTATATAGATATTATTTCAGTCCCAATTCGTCCCAATTATCTGCATATGGATGCGCTTTGTATGCAACGGCGATGGTCTTCGCGAGCATTTCCGCTTCTGGTTTATCGTAGTGAATCTCCGTGACACTTGTGCCTTTATGGCCCATCATTCGCTCAATCTTCTCGCGCTCAACGCCTAGCTCCCAGTGGGTGAATGTTTGCCACGAGTTACGTAGCCGGCTCACTGGACGATAGGGAACTCCGCCCACTTGTTTTACTAACGCTTGCCATACATGGAACAGACGCTTCTGCGTCATTGGTTCTTCGTCTGTCCCTTGCAGTATCCATTCATCTTCAGACGCTTGTACAAGCTCATAGAGACGCGCTCCGAGAGGTCCTGGAATAACAGACGCGTGAACGCTTTGCGTGGTCTTTAGGCGGCTAGAGAGGCCGTGACTCTGCGTCATCTGTCTAGTAATTGGAATGATGGCCACGGGAACACCGTCAAACTCGACCAGCTCGACCTCTTCGTTTCTAATTGCCAACGTTTCACCAACGCGCGCGCCACCGAAAGCCGCGGCGATAAACCACGCCTCTAAGTATGTGCCACGGATAGATCCATAAAGCTTATGTAGTTCGTCAAGCGTCCAGATGCCATTTTCGCGCCTTTGGCCATTCTTCGGCATGTGGTAGGGGCGTCTAGCAATATCCGCGGAACAAATATCGCGGAGCTCACACTCTGAATATATAAGCCTAAGAATAACTTTCGCGTTTCTCGCGTGTGAGATGGTCATTTCGTCAAACCACGACTGAACAACCAAGGGGCGAACTGTATTAACGGGATTCTTATCGCGTCTATGATCTATAAACATAAGACGCCAGGTGCGCCTGTATGCGTCTATGGTTGCCGCTGAGAGGTCACCAGACACGCAGCGTTCTTCTAGACGTGGAAGCACCCACATATCCCACACTTGGCCAAGCGTGGGCGCTGGTGCGTCTTCTGAGTGGTTGAGCCGAAGCTCCGCCAGCCTGTCGTATGCTTGGCGTTTAGTACCGCGCACCGTCTCAGATGCTCGACGATATCCCTTGGACGTTTCCGACCAATACCGAATGCGGTAGCGTTTATTTTTCTCGATTTCAGTTACGCTGCCCCAGTTACTGCGCATCGCTTTTCGTGGCATAATGTATATACCTTCCTAACGAGATGGAAGCTGCCCTCTGATTTGTCTTGCCGGACGCAGAGGGCTTTTTTGTTATTCTTAACTAAGCCATTACTTATAGTTTTGTGCGTGGTTTGCCTCTGACCGGAACAGGGGCTTTTTTATTGCTTAAATCTTGAAGTCGAACGGTATGGAATACCACACCACTTCACCGATGACCGTGATGGACTCAGTTCCTTCTACTGTCTTATCGTAGACCTGAGCGTGGAAGGTCGGGTCCTTAGAGTCTGGAATTAACTCCACGCCATTCTCTAGTTGCTTGATGCGCTTGATGGTCGCGTCGTATCCGTTCACGCAGACGGCGTACGCTGTACCATCCACAACAGGAGACTTCTTCTCCGGATCTACTAACGCGTAGCATCCGTTTGGTAAAACGTTGTTCATGCTCTCGCCATCGACGGTCAAGAAGAATGCGTTAGGGTGACGGCGGCGGATTTCACGTGGTGCGAGAATGTGGTCTTCGACTGCATCCATGTACAGTGGCTGGCCGGCGGCAATACGCCCATAAAGTGGAACATAGACAAACTGTTCTTCGTCACTTAGTCCTTCATCGAGTGCTCCAGGCTCAAAGGCATCGTATCCAAACAGAGCTTCCATGCTCACGTGGAGGATGTCAGCAATCTGTTTAATGAGCGATATATCCTGTGGAGCATATATTCCCTGTTCCCAATTTCTATATGTCCCAAGTGGCACTCCTAGTTTTTCAGCCATGCTCGCTTGAGTAAAACCACTCGCTTTGCGGAGATTTTTTAACTCGTAAAGCATATCTTTACCTGCTCCTTCTAAAAATTACTCGCTTACTAATTATTTTATACAAAAAATATACTTGACAAGTACACGGATAGCAATTATAAATAGTACACGGTTAGCGAGTATACAAAATATCAATGTATAGACGCTACAAGATTATCGTGTATTTAAGGAGGTGAAAACATGAACGGACAGAAGTTGCGCGAGCTGAGAAAAGCATGCGGTAAGACAGTGCGCGAGATCTCATACGAGAGCGGTGTAACACAGGACACCATCTTCCGCCTGGAGCGTGGTGATAACCCTAACGCCGCACTCTCGACCCTGCTTGCTGTTTGCTCCGCCATTGGGTGCTCAATTACCGACATCATCGACGAGCAGCCAGTGAAGCACTAACGCACTACCGCACGACCTGATTGTTGAACCTTGAAAGCTGAATAGCTAGATGTGACGTGAGACGGGGGAGCCGGTGACGCCCGCCATCTAGTAGACCTATCAAACCGACAAACTGGAAGGAGGCATATGGAACGAATTGACGGAAAGAGACTCGAAGCAATTCGTAACTACAGGGGGATGTCGATTAGCGACATTACCAGAAAAACTGGCGTTTCTTATCAAACCATCGCCGATATAGAGACTGGATTTACAAAGGGGCCACAGTTCGTGACTCTTTCAAAAATCTGCCAC
>CAUTOT010000136.1:0-3459 GCA_963539765.1 uncultured Atopobium sp.
ATACCCCGTCTAACTGCTTGAATCACACTACATGGCGTCGTAAAATCCCAATTTCGTTATTTCTCCACCACTGGTTTCTATTGATTCTTTTCCCTTTTCTGCGCCTGCAATCATCCTAAGCTGTTTGGAAGGCATTTTTCTACGCTTCGTAACGTATTTCTGCACGTACAGGTCATAGTACTGTTGTGCATCCTGTGCTCGACCGCATTTTCTGAGCGCCTGAATAAGCGCCATAAGCGTGTCTTCTCGCATATCATCAACAAGGTACGCGAGCTCTGCAAAATGCACCGCAAGCGTATAGTGAGTAATTCTCAAAGCGGCCGCTGAAGCCGTTACCATGGTGTCTATGTATTGATCTCTCAAGGCAATACGGATGGGGTCTGCAAACCTAAAGCACTCATCCTCGGGAAGATACAAATCACCTTGATAAAGCTCTTCTGCCTGCTTAGCCAGATGCACTATATCTTCATCGCTGTTTGATGATGCAACGCTCTTTGCTAATCGCGTAAAAATATCAATGTCTACGGTTACCTGCTGAGGATTAAAACCAAGCGTTCTTTCAATCCGAGATGCTTCCAAAGGCTCACAGCCTTTCTTAATCTCCTGCACCTCTTTGCGAATAACCCGAGTAGCTTGATACAGACGCTCTTGCCAATGTGCCTGATCAGCCTCTGGCCAAATCTGCTGAGCAATTTGCGACCTAAAGCTCATGTGGTTGTGAGCAAGCGCCAAATACACAAGCAGCGCCTTTGCCGAACGATAAGCAATTTTTCTTCCGGCAATCTCCTCCCCTTGAACTGACAAACTGAATCTGCCGAGAAGAGCGATGTACACCCCAGGATGAGCATTCTGTTTCTTCTCTACACGCGAGCTCTTAACCACAGAGTTTTCAGTCCGAGAATCCCCCGCTCCTTGTCTAAATGCCCTCCATTTTGTTACATCTCGCTTACCCTCATTTGAACGTAAATAATGCAGCCATTCTTCTGGCATTTCTTGTTCTAGACACTGCTGAAATTCAGACTCGTCAGACAAAAGTGCCCTCATAAGCCACATGGCATTTTCAGGTACTCCATACTCAACCTCATCCAGCCAGACAGGAGAGTGTCCTTTTACACTTTTAAAGAGAGCTTTATATATTGTTCTACATGCTGCTTTTAGAGATGGATGGGTAATTGCTTCAAGACTTTTCTCTGTGGGAATAACGCCCAAGAAAAATCCTGCAATATCTTCGAGTATCTTTCCAACCTGGGTGACATATATTGAGTCCCATTCCCTACTCAACAGCATCGCCCTTCTCGCCTGGAGCTGAGCTTTAGGGTATGCCCTACTTCTGAGACTGAGAAGCGCTCCAATAAGAAGTGCAGGTACTTGAATCATACGATTGCCGTGTGATTCAGCTTGGCTTATGAGCTGCTCAGTGTCGTATAAATTGCCCACAGAAAAGCTCTTTTCAAAAAGATAGCGAACACATTTAAGTAATCCCACAGACCCCTTTAAGGCACTTGCCTCCCCTTCTTGTAAAAAGGAGAGCGCTTTGGAGCTACGTGCATCAAAGTCCTTTTGATATACACCCAGCAATGCGTAAAGCAATTCAACATCAATAGTTTGAATTGACGAGGTTATAGAAGAAGCCTTCTCGTACTGTTGCTCAAGAAGCAGCAATTGAAGGGCATATTTAAAATTTCCCTGGATAGCCAAATCAATTGCACGTTTATGAATCGCAATCTTCTTTTCAAGCGGGCTTAGCTCAAGGTCCTCTTTCAAGGCTGGCAGCGGTTTTTGCAGAAGCAGCTTTAGTAGTGTTATGTAAGCGGTCTGCTTGAGAAAACCATTAAATGAGGTAAGGTTCTCAAGTGTTTTACCAGCATCTTTACTGTTCATTGGACCTTTGGTATTAGACAGGGCATCTACCATTCTTTTTGCGGCTTTTTTACTTGAGTTTTCTAGCGTACAGTCAGAATGTGTAGCGGTAAGCGCATTATCTACCAGCTCAATATATCCAGCATCAACAAACTCCGTTGCATGAGAAAGCACAATTTCCCAGGTAATCTCTTCTCTAATCAACGAGCTCACAAATGCAGCCTTAGAAAAATCTTCCCTATCAATGAGCAGCGCTATAACTTTCAAAGCGAGTTTTTCATGTTTGCTCACTAGAGCAACAAGCTCCTGTTTATTAAAGTTCAACACATCAAATTTTGTAGTATGAAGGCACGGGAAACGCCTCGTCTCTACATGTACGCCAAAGAAAGACGCATCTTGTTCTATCTTGGCCAAATACTCAAGATCGGCTTGTCCGCATATACGGCTCAAATCATCAAACGAACCAACGCCAAGCAACATCATGCCTAATCTGAGCCTAAGTTCCTCAATGCCAAGAGTGCTCCTGAGCATATATGATGCAACACAAGCCAGACTTGTTAGATACGTAATAGGAACGTCGGCATCACCACGCTCGCAGAACGTGACCGGCAAAGAATACACAAGCGTTGGAATACCGCGTGTCAATCTCATACTATTCAAAACGGATTGTTCTGAATTATCAATGCCAGGCATAAAGGTAAGTAGCTCATTCTTGCCCAGAACATATACGCTCGGAACTTCATCAATTAACTGGCGCGCTTCAGGAGATAAGGAAAACGCAACAAGACAGCCAGCCATGCGAAGTCGTGCGATTGATTTAACCTGACGAGCAACAAAATACTCGTCAGACGGAGGAAAGTCGTCAATAAGAACGAGCCTTTTAAGTGCCTTTGAATTCTTTCCGTTGCAGATAGAAGTGCTTTTCTTAGTAAGAATCTGGGTTGCCTCTTGAGCCGAAAGGCTGGAAAGAGAAATCTCATACACATTCCATCCGTTCGACTGTGCATAGTCTGCCAGCTCTCTCAGAAACATGGTCTTGCCCATGCAGGGTTCTGCACAAAGCGCAAGTGGCCTCTTTGTCTTCTCCATTGTTCTAAAAAAGTGTTGAGGCGGAACAATCCTGCTATAGTCACCCATCACCTGGCGAGAAGACCCACCTAGCAGCGACTCTGTTCCAGCTTTTTCTCTATTTTCCGACTCCATAAAGCTCTCCTTACTGTTTAAATACCTAAGCGCCACAAGCGCCCTAACATTTCTCATTTCAGAATTCGATGTGCGATAAATAATCAAGCTAAATTTGTCAGAAAGTGAGAAGGTTTAGGTGAACGGTAGGTGAAATATGGTCAGATTCAAGACAGATTAGTGACAAAATGTATGCAGAAATGCACAAATGTTGAAATTAGATAACATCAAATAGTAAAAATTATCTTCCGTGAACGGTATTTAATTAAGATAATTATGTAAATATTGTGACACATAATTAAAACATAATACGTAATTAATATGTGTTTTTAGTAAATATTTTTATGCTATTTTCGAATATTTTCCCACCAAAAAAGAGGACCCCATAAACGTGAGATCCTCTCGACATAAAAATGC
>CAUTOT010000137.1:0-3432 GCA_963539765.1 uncultured Atopobium sp.
TTGAGCCACATATGTTTGATACCGTCATTTTCCAGGGCATGGATACGCTGAATTTTGGTGTTAAAGCATCAGACGGTGCACTGCAGGAGTTTATTCGCCATGCTAGCGTCATGCCTACAGTGACAGAGTTTGCACGATATCAAAGAGATTTTTATACGGCGCTTACAACCGCTTCTACCAGCGTTGCATTTGAGAAGGTCGAGCAAAAAGATGTCTTTAATGCGGTGGCTCTCAGTGAGGTCAAAGCATGCTATCCCAAAGACTATGCAAAGAAGACGGGACTTGTGCGCGGAGAAGAAGAGGTGCTGGTAAACCTGTTACCTCAAGCTTCAAATCCAGAACGTGTTGCAGAACTTCCAACAATCGAATCTGGTGAGATTGACCCTAAACCCAAAAACATTGTGGTACTCCCACGTCATTTGACGAGGGAGACTCTCGAGCAGGAATTACAGGGTCTTATTGAAGTCTCGCGAGAAGGACTTCCGCTCCTTTCCGCTTCTCAGATTGAGACGTATCTTGAGTGTCCTTACAAATGGTTCACACAACGTCGCATCAAGATTTCTCAGGTAGATACTGAGTTTGCTCCAATGCAGATGGGTACTTTTATCCATCGTGTGTTAGAGCTAACACACGCATCACTTTTAGCTGAAGCACTTGGTTGTGATGTTACTGAGGTTGATTTAGCGGTTGAACCTGTGCTTCTGCAAGACGTTGCTGGCTCTAGAATTACATCTGACAACTTAGACCACGCAAAGCAGGTGCTAGATACCTGTTTTGCTCAGGTGTGGGATGAACAATTCAACAACATTAATCGAGCATCTTCAAATGAGCTTATTCCGCATAGCATTCAAGAAAGAAAACAGGTTGAGAATATTCGAGAAGAGCTTAAGAATCTTCTCGAGTTTGAAGCTTCGCACTTTGTTGGCTATCAGCCTAGATTCTTTGAGCTTCGTTTTGGTAGAGAAGAAAACGTTGTTGAGTATGCAGGTGCTCAGTTCACTGGTTCGATTGACCGTGTAGATGTAAATGCTCATGGTCAGGCACTTATTATTGACTATAAGCACAAGAACACAAAAGATCTGAAGGCTTATTCAGCAAAGTTAAGTCTGGACAGTGAGCTCTCAAAAGAGATTCTGCCAAGGCATGTACAGTCTGCAATATATGCTCAGATTATGAGAAAACAGCTCACCAAGTATGAGCTTGAGCCAGTTGCTGCAATTTATTTGGGCACCAAAGAGCAAAAAGATAAGCCTTCATTTGCTCTTGCGGGCATGGCAACAGAAGCGGCAACAGAACACATTTGGAATATACATCCAGAAGATAAAAAGCTCAGGGACCAGGCAGTTATGGTTGTGTCTCAAAACTCTGCGGAGTTTGCAGACTACTTGGACGCTTGGGAGAATTTAATTGCTCAGAAGGTTCAAGCTATGCTTTCTGGAGATGTCCGAGCCAATCCGTGCGATAAAGATGCATGTAGGTATTGTCCAGTAAAACTGTGTGACAAGAGGAGGTAAGCTACTATGGCTGATACACGTTATACGCCCGGTCAAGAGAAGACCATCAAGACGCTTGATAAGCCTCTTTTTGTTGCAGCAGGTGCTGGTTCAGGAAAAACTTTTACGCTTACACAGAGAATTGTGTGGGCTTTAAAAGAAGGTTCGGGAGCTGACGGAAAGCCGTACCTGAGTAGTCTTGACCAGGCATTGATTATTACGTTTACCAATGCCGCGGCTACAGAAATTAAGGAACGCGTTAGGGAAGCTTTAGAAAAAGAAGGCCTTCATAGCGCTGCGTTGCAGGTCGATGATGCATGGATTAGTACCATCCACGGCATGTGCAGCAGAATCTTAAAGATTCATGCACTTGATTTGAATCTTGATCCTGAGTTTGAAATCATTGACGACATGACCAGAAATCAGCTGGTCAACATATCTATTGAAGAAGTACTTAGGGAGCTTTCTCAAGATGAAAGCTATGCTGAATTCCTCTCTACTTACGCAGGGAATAGAGATGCGCTGAAGTCCCGTATTGAAACACTGATCTCGTATGCTCAGTCATCTCCTCTAGGAATGGATGCTATTTCGTTTGCAGGGGACAGCTCTGACCTGGAAGTTCTGAAAGCAGAGCTTGAGAGTCTCTGCGGCGCACTTGAAGCACTAAAGGCCGCAATTGCTGAAAAGAAACCAGATGAAGCAGAGCAGCTACAGAGTGTTCAATCTGAGCTCTCTAACAAATTGCAGCAACACTTGGTCCTCTCGCTCACTGATTTTGACCAGGCGTTTTGGGAGACTTTGGGAAAAGCTGTCAAGGCCGTTCGTTCCTCAAAAGAAATAAAAATTGTAAAAGATGAAGCTGCGTATCAGCTTAAAGTTTGTAGCTCTTTATTTGGACTTATTCAGGACATGTCTGAGGGTCAGTGTCTAAAAGATGTTACAGGGCAGGTCTACATGCTCTTTAACCAGAAGAAACTTGCTATTGGCGGTCTTGATAATGATGATCTTTTGCATCTAACAGCCAAAGTGTTTGAAGAGCATCCGGAGATTGCGGCTGTTTACACAGATAAATTCAAGCTTGTAATGGTTGATGAGTTCCAAGATACGGACCAGCAACAGGTGCAGATGATTAAGAGTCTCTCAGGTAAAGATGCTCAATATCTCACAACAGTTGGTGACGCGCAGCAGTCAATCTATCGATTCCGCGGCGCTGATGTTGATGTGTTTTTCAGACGTCAAGCAGAGGTTCCAGAAGATTTACAACCTCGTCTTGTAGATAATTTCCGCAGCCACAATGAGATTTTGCGATTTGTTGCAAAGGTTTGTAGTGCTGAGGGCATGATTGCTAACTTTATGGATCTGTCCGCTGGGCGAGAAGAACCTAAAACTCCGTTCATTGCTCATTCGCCACGCGTGTATTTTGAAGTCACAAATTTTGTGAGGTCAGGAAGATCTATGCCAGGCGATGACGTCACAAGAAACCAGCTTGTTGCGTACCAGCTTGCAGACAGAATCAACACGCTTATGCAGAATGAGAACATCCAAGCAAAAGATATTGCAATTTTGATGAAATCGGTTAAAAAGGCACAGCCTTATATTGAGGCACTTCGTACCTTTGGAATTGAAAGCGTGGTTTCTGGAGCTTCAACGTTTGGTGAGCAGCCTGAGGTTGAACTGATTGGCAGCCTTTTACAGTCACTCGCAAATATGTTTGACTCGTACGAGGGACTATTTCCTGTACTCTCTAGCGAGATATTTAGTCTTGATGCGTCTGACCTGCTTCTCCTGGGTACTAATTTTGGAGAAAATGGTCAGAAGATTACCAATAGAGATATTGCAGAGTCAGTGGTAAATGACATATTTAATCCACCTTTTGAGATAAGTCCAAAGCTCAAAAATGCTTTAGAGGTGTTGAGTAATGCTCGTAACTCCCTTTCAA
>CAUTOT010000138.1:0-3393 GCA_963539765.1 uncultured Atopobium sp.
TAGCAGTCATATAAACTGCTACGCTATAAAAGTCTAACTTTTGGGGGTCACATCAAAATCGGAACTCCTTTTTTTATGCCAATTCTTTGTGAGTTTGAGTTGAGTTGAGTTATTTATCTATCAGGCTCTCCTTCAATGGAGTTGAGCATGTCAAAATAGACGTCGTCTTTCGTCATAATTCCTAGGTTCATCATGAAGTTCTTGGCAACACTAAAGAGCTCTGCATCAAGTGAGGCGCGGGTACCATCTAAGAAAATAGTAGAGACCTCATCTGTTGGAGCAACAGGAATTTGATTTTCTATGAGCGTGGCGTAAATCTCATCATCGCTCATTTCATCGCAGCTAAACTCAGGCTCTGTTTGCGCAAGAATAGCCGTCTCAGTGCCAATAATAAATGTAGCTCCTGGTAAGAACTTCAAGGCAAATTGATAGCAAGCTTGAGCAGCCTTAAGATGTCTCAAACGCCACTGGAAGAATGCCATGCGATAGTAGCCAAATCCGATACTCTCTGGGTCATGGGCAAGCAGCAGGAGCTTCTTGAGTTCATCTGCCGCAGCTGTAATATCAAGCGACTCTTCAAGACAGTGAGAGAGGTGTAGCCTTGCACTCATGCTAAGAGGAGCAATCTCAACAGCCCTTCTCGCGTGCTGGAGAGCATTTTGAGTTTGTCCTTGGAGCGTCTGAGCAATAGATACCAAAAGGTGAGCCTCAAAGTAAGACATAGGAGCTAGACGAGTATTTTTCTCGGGATTAGAGAGAATTCTGTTGTAAAGTACGCGATCGACGTAGTTCATAAATACACGCCACTGAGTAGTGCTTGAGTCCGTGTAGGTGTTATTGCCATCAACGGAGTCCAGCGCTTCACGTAGGAGCAGTTCTGCGTCTTGATAGTTTTTCTCGCTAATAAGACGCTGGGCCTTGGTAACCGCCAAGGAAAGAACGCCTCCGTCAACAAACTCTTCTGAAATAGCCTCAAAGTCATCTTCTGCAAGCGTGCCCTTAATAAAGCGAGAAACCACGCGTTCTCCCGCTGCTCGCACCGTAGGATCGGTAGAGTTTGCGGTATACGACAAGATAGTGCGGACGTTTTCTTCTGTAGAAGAAGAGAGGTTGCGCAAAATTTTGGTGATAATTTCTTCTCGCGCCTGACCTTCATCAATAGAAAGCCCCGACACTTCATCGGTGCCTAGCGCGTGAGCTGCGACGCTATCAAGACGTTTTTGAGAAGACTCAACAAAATCGTATCTACTTGGTGGACAGAAAATCTCATCATCTAAGGTGAAGAGTGGATGGACTGAGCGTAGGATGCCATCTACCTCGTCGATTTGCGCGTTCCAGAGCTGATAGACAGAAAGCGGATTAGTCTCTTCTGTAATGTTTGTATCTTCAAATTGCTTGCGAGTAATGTGGAACGAGAAAAGACAGGCATGCAGCTTGTTTGTATTGCATATGCCAGAGAGCCATACCTCGTTAATCCTCTTCGAGCTTCTAAAAGCACTTGCGGTGATGAGCATACCAAGATGTAAGTTATAAGCGGTGGCTGCACGACAGAGATCATCAAAGGTTGCCTCTTTGATGCTTCCATCTGAGCTAAGAAAGCTTCTTGGGAATTGCTCAGGAAGGGCCAGATGCACTCTAAAGGCAGCAATACCTTTGTGTACGTTGGTCCTAAACTCAGTGACAAGACGCTGAGATAGACGCAGGCTTTCAATGTGTAGAGAGATGGCTTTGCGGACAACCCACTCGCCGTCTTCTTGGGTGCTTTGAGTAGTGGCACAACGGGGGCGAGATTGCTTCATCATGGTAGAGACAATCTTTTGCTCAAAAGCAAGTAAGTCAAGTTCAGATGCCATATTTGCATCAAGAAAGTATCGCTCTGCAAAGAGGGCAGTGTTCAGTGCGCTCTCAATAGTAAGGAGCTGAATCTTCTGTTCATAGGAAAGTGTTTTTTGATTAGCGCGCAGATAAAAGAGGCCATTGGTACGCAGGCGCACCACGCGGCAGGGGATAGTAATGTCTTGCGCATCGAGAACACCGGCATCTTTTAGTCGCTGGGCTAGATGCAGTTCAAAATCACTTGGCGGGATGGCAACAGATCCACCTTTTCGGTGAGAATCTTTTTCACGCAAAAATGCTGTAGTTACAAAATGTTTGAGCGCTTCTAGAGGGGTAGTTGACTCCGTAAGCGTAAGAGAAAGCGCTTCAATATTGAGCTTTGTATGCCAACCAGTCTGATCAATAGAACCAACATGTTGATTATTTTGAGCAGCGTCTAGAGACTCATCAGGCAGAACGTCTTCATTGACGAGAGACGGATAGAGTTTTCCAAGCCTGTTTCTTCCAGGTTGCTTAGCTTCTGGATTATTTTCCTGACGAGTCATCATACACCTCCCAAGTTAGGCATACTGATTCATCTATAGTTAACTATATACCTTTGCTGGTGTACGACATTTCAGCTGTCAATAGTTAATTCGGCAGGCGAGAAGAAAATGTCATTGACTGGTTAGTTTTGCGCCATGAACGGTATACTCACATACGTAGATGATTGGATTGACATGGCAATAATGCAAAACGCAACTGATACAAATAAATCGCTGGTAGCTTCTGATGTAATTTCAGATCTGCAGAATCGTTCGCTTATTATTTTTGATTTTGATGGGACTATGGCAGACACGTTGCCCACCATTGTTTCTACCGCGAAGATGGCAATGACAGACTGCGGCCACACAGACTTTATAGAATCAGACCTTAAAAAGCTTGTAGGACCACCGTTTCCTTATGCGTATGAGCTGGTCTTTGGACTCAGCCATGAGGACGCTGCTGCGGTTACTAAGCGTTACCGAGAGCTTTATGTAACTACAGGAAAATGGCCACTCTTTGAGGGTATGAGAGACCTTATTGATGACCTTCACGCCGCCGGTAAAAAGGTTGCGGTAGCAAGCTCAAAGAATCAACCTATGCTAGAGATGGGCCTTAGGGACAACAACCTTATTGGTGTTCTTGATACCTATGCTGGAAGAATAGATGAGGCAGCAACTGATAAAATCACTGCTATTGCTCACGTTATGCGCCAGCTTGGCTTTGAAGCTTCTGAAAGCGTCATGATTGGCGACCGTCGTTTTGATATGGAAGCATCATTCCCAAATAAGATTCCGTGCATTGGCGTTCTGTATGGCAAAACTACCAATAAACAGGAGCTTATTGATGCGGGAGCGGTTGCAATTGTAGATACGGTAGAAGATCTACATCACGTTCTTCTCGCCTAAGAACCGTTACATACACAAAAAACGCCTTGTCGCTGAACTGCCTCCCATTTCTTGGACACGAGAAATAGGAGGCAGTTCAAAACACACCTAAGTCAGATAATCTGTTAAAAAGACGTATACATGACGC
>CAUTOT010000139.1:0-3360 GCA_963539765.1 uncultured Atopobium sp.
GTCGGTACATTTCTCGGAACTCCTTTTGCATAATGTGCTGTGGCTTTTACAGCTCATTCATTACGCGAACAAGCTTTACAGCATAGTTCTTATCCATTGCCCACGTTCCAGCAAGCTTGCGGATAATGTTAGCTTTCTTAGCAAGAATCCATGCTCCGTAGCGCTGGTCAACCTCTCGAGCTTTGCTTGGATCAACGGTCAGTGGCTCATAGCCTGCGTATGCACGAAGGTGCAAAGCCTGCGCGCGGAGTCCCTTAAGAACGGTATCAAATGAGAGACCACGCTCTCCGTCTCCAGTTGCACCCATACCACCAAAGTTGCACTGCTCAGGAAGGACATCGCCACCAAAGCGGAGGTTACCTGTCTCAATCATGACCTGTGCATAGAGAAGTTCTGGACGAACTCCCTCGTCAATTGCAGCCTGCCATAGCTGGTTTACAAAATCGGTTCCTGTTGCAGCGCCCTTCTCGGCATAGACAGCTGGATAAGCAGAACCTACGCGCTTGTTGAAATCTCGCTGGAGGTCCTCTTTCGTGACAAGAGGTGCTCCAAGAACGCTGGTGCGATCAGAGAAATTACCGCGAGTTGGCTCAATTGGAGACTCGTTATCAGTAGGAGTGTTGTTAGCGTCTCTATTATCTCCACCGTTATCGCTGTCAACGTTTCCACCTCTACCGTTATTGGTATCAGTAGGCTTAATGTTGAGAACACCATATGTATCTGCGTGTACAACACGACCATCTGAAAGCGTGATGTCTTGGTTACGGAGCAGGCCATTATTCTCGTCAAAGTAATAATATGAACCATTGATTGATTGCAGACCAAAGAGGGCGCCGTGCTCAGTAGTAGTTGGATCAAAATACCAGGTCTTTCCATTTGGAGTATTAAACCAACCAGATGCCAAAGCACCGCTTGATTGAGCCCAAGCCCAAATATTGTTAGGCAACGCAATCCAACCATTAGAGGTCATGCCATTGTTTACGTCGACATAATACGAGCCACTAGAAGTCGAAAAAACGCCGGTCTTCATAAGTGGGTAAGTTGCATTCTCATCAAAGTAGAACCACTTACCGTTAGGCATATACTTCCAGCCAGCATAAAGAGAGCCATCTGAATTTGCCCATGCCCAATTACCATCAGCAAGGCTAATCCAGCCGCCATAAAGAAGACCATGAGTAACATCAATGTAGTACTTCTGATAGCCATCGGACATCAAACCAAAGGTAGCGCGATAGTTGTTATTACTATCAAAGTAGAACCATTTGCCGTTAGGCATACGTTTCCAACCGGCTTGCAATGAACCATCTTCTGTTGCCCATGACCAAGAATCGTCAGGCCAGTGAATCCAATTATTCTTTACAAGGCCATTCACTTCATCAAAGTAATAAGACTTACCTGAAATGGTCCTCTGACCAAGAGCGGCAGCGTTATGAGATGCAGCTGCGTCAAAGTACCAAACTTTACCATTTGGCGTAGTAAACCAGCCAGAAACAGCAATTCCCCTAGCATCAAAATAATGCCAGCCGTCATCGTCTTTAAGCCATCTGCTTACGTAAGCAGTACCGTTGTCGTCGGAATACATCCATCCTTCAGCAGCTCTGCGCCAGCCATAGGATTCTTTAATCTTAGCGTCATAGTTTGTCTGTCGGGTTACTTCTTGACCGTCAGAAGATCTTGCTGTGATATACAGGGTGTAACGGCCGCTAGCAGGAAGCGTAAAGGTAGACGAAGTTGCCGTTGTATTAGATGCAACCGTTACCTTTGTTCCGTCTGGACCAACATAGCTATAAGTAAATGTTGCGTCAGTAACTACGCCAGTAAGAACTGGTTTTAAAGTGACATCGTTATCCTTTTGAGCTACTGAAACACTACTCATGCTCCACCAGGTATCAGAGCTGTACATTTCCCAAATTGCCCATGCATCTGCCCAGCCAATGTAGTCAACCTTGGAATTATCGCCAAGGTCTTTAAACTCAGCAGCATGTGCTGGATTAGAGATGAATTGATGCTCAATAATTACGCCAAGAATTCCCTTTTGACGAGCATAGCGGACAATACCGTAATAATCGGACTCATCGCCATTCTCGTAATAGTCTGTTCCGTATTGGTCGTTGTAGCCACGTTCTGTTGCGCCATCACCGCGGGTAACAATACCAACTTTATTTCTGAGGTAATAGTTAACCTTGCCGGCAAAAACTTGACCGGAGAGATAAAGATCATAGTTGTAGCTTACCTTATGAGGAACAAGTACCTCTGAGCCCGTTGCAGATGCAGGGCCGGCATTGTAGTGAAGCGAGATGATGGCACAAGCGTTTGCGTCAACAGCACGCTGTACGCGCGTCTTGATTGATGGATCCTCGTGTTCTCCACGAACAACAACAACCTGTACACCCCATTTTTCCAGATACTTCTTGGCGTACATGGCAGTTGCCCAAGCCAGATCTCCCTCTTTGAGCCCAAAGTAGGTAGCACCTGGATCTCTGCCTTCAAGGCCATCACTGTGACCTGGGTCAAGCGCAATAGGTCTGCCAGTTGCACGAGCAAGTGCTACGGCATCTTTTAGTGATTCACTCTGGATAATGTTTCCTTGGGCATCCATTGTGGTGTAGGTAGTTGCATATGCGCTTTGAACTGTTGTTGCAAACAGTGCTGCGACAACAAAGAACAAAACAGCAAGCAATTTACCGCGAGTATTAAATAAGCTGCGTTTCATGCGGTCCTCCGAAAAGTATTGGTTTACTCCTCTTCATACTTGCTAAAAGTTTACACTAGACTGGCACGTCAACAATAAAAAACACAAGCTCACCGCAACTTGATTGGAACTCTGTGATTTTCTCGACACTAGAAGATATTCTTGCAACAGATTTTGAAGCAGCAATCTTTGATTTTGATGGCACTATTGCTCACACGCACCATATTTGGAAGCTTGTTGACCAGGAGTTTTTTGAGTCGCGAGGAATCCCTTACACTCCAGAAATTGGCAAGATTCTCTCCCCTCTTGGATTTGAAAGGGGAGCCGAATGGGCAATTGTCACCTATGGGCTAAAGGAAGATCCAGAAAAGATTGTCGCCGAGTGGAAAGAACTCAGTAAAAGCTTCTTTGTAAACTCCGTGCAGCTTCGACCTGGTGTTGTTGATTTTATTGGCAAGTTACAAGAAAAAGGCATCCCTACTGCATTAGCAACTGTCAACGAGCCAGAGCTTCTTGCTCTTCTTGAGCCTCGTTTACATCTATCCACTCTGTTTGATACTCAGGTGTTTGCAGCAGATGTTGGATCTGCAAAAGATGAACCTCATCTGTATCTTGAGGTGCTTAAACGCCTTAATACTCCAGCCGAGAAAACAATTCTGTTTGAAGAC
>CAUTOT010000140.1:0-3307 GCA_963539765.1 uncultured Atopobium sp.
ATGTCGAGTAACGAGGTCTGTGCGCGCACGGGACTCACGAAGTACCAGGTGGCGCGTGGCATGACGGAGCTGCGTGACAAGGGAATCATCGCACCCGTGATCAGGACTAATGCCGAAGGCTACCGCCATCCGGACCGCTCGAACTACGGCCACGTCGCGCGCGACTGGATCTGCCGCGACATCGGGGCGCTCGTGGAGCTCACGGAAACGGGCGATCTGCCCCGCGGCTAGACTTGTCTCGAGCACCCTCGCACGGGGGCTCCCAGACGCACGTCGAACCGCCGTGAAGCGGCACCCAGGGCGCGCGCCAGGGGCCTTCAGCGGAGCAAGACGAAAAGCCCGTGGCCGAGCCTGGTCACTCTGACTCCGAGCGGGAACCCTCGAATCGAAGGTGGAATCCGCACGGGACCCCTGCAAGTCGCTACCTTCCTGCCATCCGACCGGGAGGCTGCGGCGATATAGACGCTCCAAGCCGCGACCGGCACGACACCGTGCGGTCGGAAGGCAGGAGCGAATCATAGATCCCAACAGGTACATCGCGAGCAAGATTGGATTCGCCAGGGAGATGTCGGACATGTCCATGGCAACGCTGGCGCGCCGCGCGGGCATGACCTCCAACGTCCTGAGCGAGAGCCTGCGCGTGCTTCCGTCGCTCGGCATCCGGGTGGGGCGGAGCTCCATTGAAGCGGCGGCACGATGGATGCGGCTCCCGGTACTGACAAGCGCTATCTCGTACGTTGTGTGCAAAGGATAGGCTTCTTGCTTAGAGAGATGATATGACTCGGTCTCTTGTGACGTGAGTGAAAGCTGATTTACTGAATGCAACTGAGCGCTGATGAACTCATGCTGCAGAGACGGATCTTGCGCACCCTGTGTGTGGCTTCCTGGCCGACATTGATCTCACCGTTCATGCTTGCCTGTCTTTCGTTAGCTTGGAAAGTCAACATGACGGTAGCCCACCAACCCTCAATGAGGTTAGTGGCTGTCACAACGTCGATTCTTGGGGAGCGCAGAGCCAATCTATCAGCTAAGATCCTGCGATAGCGAGAGGAATGATTTTCAGCTCAATCTCTCCAGCATCCGTCCCATTATTTGCGGTCAAGTTCAATCCCTCTCAGAATCAGGCGCCCCTCAAGCAAGAGTTTGTGCATGAGGTTCTTTCCATGGTCCTTGTTTTCCATGGTCGCACCGTAATCAACCACGAGATTGTTTATTGAGTTTGCGAGGTTATTGCGCCACCTCTCGTTCTCTTCCTCATGGGCGCTGCTGTAAGGGTAGTAAAACACTAGGACGGTCTTGCTCTCGTAGAGGTCGACGCCGTCGAAGATGGATTGGAAGTACGAGTAGTCGGCCTTGCCGAGTGAATGGCCGTAGAACTTGATGACGTCGGTGGCTCCCTGCAAGTTGGCGCTGTTCGCGGTTCTAATCAGCTTGTCCGTGCGCGATCCGCCGCGCCTCATAAGGCGGAAGGTCTTTGTGAACGACAACGCGTCCGGGTTGTCCATACAATCCTTGCCGTCGATGCCAAAGATGATTTCTCCGCCCAGCTTGCCGTGTATGTTCACGAACGCGCCGTCATCGCCGCCGTCGAAGAACCGTCCTATGAGGTCGGTGTAATTGAAGCTCAGGACAGAGGTTGAAGAACAGTAGTCGTCGCCGGTCTTCTTGCCGTCTAGCTCTATCGTCTTGTAAAGCTCGCTACACTTCTCGGCGTATTCGGCGTCGTTAGCCAGCTCGTTAGAAAGATATTCGCCGAAGGCGCGCTCAAGCCTGGGGAGTTCTTGACGCAGCAAGGTCATAAACGACACGCGATTGTAGCCGTCGGCTGCTATTTCTGGGTGCAGTATCCAGGTGTATCGCGCCATGTTGCCGTACATGTGATTTTCGTCATCTTGCTCACCATCCTTGCACCTATTGACGAGGGAGGTCGCGTCGTCGCTGAACGGACAGAGCTTGAAGAACTCGACTGCCCTGTTGAAAGGCAAGAGCTCCCTGTTGCTTTTGGCCCCAGCGGAAAGTACCCATCGTTCGATGGTGCCTTCAATATCGCACCAACGCGAGTCTAAGTTCGCCTCCAGAATGAAGTCCCAAAGCGTAAGGCCGGCATCCTCAACAAGCGCCTGCCAAGTTTCGCGTTTGCAGTCCGGTATGTTTGTGATGACGTCGAAGCGGGGTTTGAAGAAGTCTCCGAATTTCGACCTAAGCCCGCACTGCAGGTCGAAACCGTTGCCGATGACGATGAGCTGTTGCCAGTCGGTGCGATAGCCTTCTGCATATGAAGTCAAGTCTGGGATGGTGTAATTAGGCGTTGCGTAATCCAAAGCAGCGAGTCGTGGCACATCAGGGATGTCGAATGTATGCGGCATTGAAACAGCATCGCCTAGTGACTTAAGTGCGCCAGAGCTTTCGAGTGCAGATGACCATTGTGCTCCGATGTCGCTTAACTGTGAGTTGCCAGCAGCCTTGCGCATAGCCTCGCTTATAGAACTTCCGGCCCTTTGCGCCGCTTTGAGCGCATTGGAATTAAGAGCTGCGCTCGAACTGGGATTATTCTGCGAATGCTCATCAATCTCGCTCATAGCTTCTCCTGGCCATCGCCAAGAAGAACAGATTTCTTCTTGCTCTCAGTTCTTATGACCTTCGTGAGCTCATAGCTGCAGCACTGCATGAACTTACGACTTTGGTTGAAAATCTCGACTTCATTGAAACGCATGATAAACACTCTTCTTTTCATACTCACTCCAGACGGTATTGGCCCTTTCGAGTATAAGGACAAGTTCTTGCTGCAATTAGTTCTGGCTTAAAAACAAACCATTTTTTGGGTTGTACATAGCCTATCCAATCTGCAGCAGACCCCTGTCGCGGTAGCCGCCACTTTACAAGCACTCTATGTTACTCCGCAACTCTGAGACGCCTTCATCTACGGTCTCGTTAAGAAGCTTGACGGAACTGTGAACGAGATTTAGCCAACATCGGTGAATTCGTCAAGATTATTCAATATTCCAGAGCCGTGCCATTCTCGTGTATTCATTTCCGATTTGCAGACTTTTGCGCTTTCTATTTTATTGGCTCCAAGAAGCCAAAGACATCATTGCCGCAAATATTGTGCCCAAGAAGTAACTCAATATCCTTTCGTATGGAAGTGTCTCTGAACCTAAGACAGAACATATCGTCATCTAGGTCAAGGGTGGCTTTTTCCCAGATTAGGAGTAGTAACGCGGCAATAGTTAGCGTTCTAATCCTTATGCCAAGAATGTTGTATATGTCATAACAAACTTGGTAATATCCCTGCCTAGTATTAGGTATA
>CAUTOT010000141.1:0-3271 GCA_963539765.1 uncultured Atopobium sp.
CATTATCAAAAAATTTACCAATTGTGAGTTGACAATATCCTAGTTGCGGCTAGGATTATACGCATGCGAATTATGGCTACGACATACACTGCACTTTGTGCATGCACCGCGATGTGTCTGGTGCCCGGGTCACATACGACCAGGGTGTAATTGTCGCTGAGCAAAATTTTCCTGGTACAGACTCGGGCGTAAAGCTATTTTGTAACTCTTGTGTGAGTATTCGCACATCCCGAGAGGATTTATTCGCATGGACTGGAGCTTCATAGGGGAACACCTCCCACTGTATGCAGAAGCTGCAAAAATAACGCTTACTATCTCTTTCTTTGGAGTTCTCTTCTCGCTTATCGTTGGTTTGATAAGTGCTCAGATTTCGCTGACAAAAATTCCTGTTTTAAGTCAGCTTAATGCTGTTTATGTTGAGCTTTCCAGAGGAACACCCCTGCTTATTCAGCTGTTTCTTATCTACTTTGGTCTGACTAAAGTTGGTCTCAAAATGGATGCAGAAGTAGCTGCTATTGTGGGTCTAACGTTTCTTGGTGGCTCCTATATGGCAGAAGTGTTTCGTGCAGGTTTTGAATCAGTTGCAGCCATTCAGTTTGAATCTGCACAGGTTTTGGGCCTCTCAAAGATTCAAGCGCTCCAGCATGTAATTCTTCCACAGGCACTTTCTGTAGCAATTCCAGGCCTTGTTGCTAACATCATTTTCTTGATTAAGGAATCTTCCGTTGTTTCCGGCATTGCCTTGGCAGACTTGATGTATGTAACCAAGGACATTATTGGCATGCAATACGACACTACAGAAGCTCTCTTTATGCTGGTAGTTGCCTATGTGATTATCCTTGTTCCTATTTCTTTGCTTGGCAGCTGGCTGGAGAGGAGGCTTGACTATGCCCGTCGATAACATTTTGCTGCAGGACGGAGTGATAACGCGCCTTCTTGGAGGTCTCGCAACAACGGTGCATATTGGCCTTATCTCCGTGGCGCTTTCTATTCCTCTTGGTGTTCTCGTTGGACTTTTTATGACATCCAACAACAAGGTTGTTCGTGCAATTCTTCGCGTTTACCTTGAGATTGTTCGTGTTATGCCTCAGCTAGTGCTGCTCTTTGTGGTGTTTTTTGGTACTTCTGAATGGTTTGATGTCAACTTTGATGGTATTGAAGCTTCAATTGTGGTCTTTACCTTCTGGGGAGCAGCTGAGCTTGGAGACCTGGTACGAGGGTCATTAGAGTCAATTCCAGCATCTCAGTATGACGGTGCGTTTGTACTTGGTCTTTCTCGCCAACAGACGTTTTTTAAGGTCATCCTGCCTCAGGCTTTCAAGCGTCTTTTACCACCAGCCATTAATCTGATTACGCGCATGATTAAGACAACGTCACTGTGTAATCTGATTGGCGTGGTTGAACTGCTCAGAGTTGGAAGTCAGATCACCGATTTTTATCGCTTTAAGTTCCCAACCGACGGAGCACTTTGGATTTACGGAGCTATTTTCTTCCTGTATTTTGCTGCCTGCTTCCCACTTTCGTATCTTTCACGCAGGCTTGAGAGGAGCGCCTCACATGAGTAACACCGTTTTAGCAGTTAAGGACCTCACTAAGGTATATCCCTCAAGCGAGAAACCCGTGCTTGATAAGATCTCGCTCTCCATCAATAAAGGTGAGGTAGTTGTGGTGTTGGGACCTTCCGGTTGCGGTAAGTCTACGCTACTTCGCGCTATTGTTGGCTTGGAAGACATCCAAGGGGGAGAGGTACTTCTCCACAATCAGGTAATTTCTGGTCAGAAGAGGGAAAGCGCTGCAACAGGCATTGGAATGGTTTTTCAAAGCTATGATCTGTTCCCCAACATGACGGTTTTGAAAAACGTAACTCTGGCTCCTCTGGTAGTGCAGAAGCGCTCAGAGGATGAGGTTTTGGCACAGGCAGAAGAGCTGCTTCGTCGAGTAGGACTGTGGGAGAAGAAAGACGCTTATCCATCAGCACTTTCTGGCGGCCAAAAGCAGCGCGTGGCAATTGTTCGTGCTCTTATGACTAACCCTGAAGTTCTTTTGCTGGATGAGATTACCGCAGCTCTTGATCCCGAGATGGTTCACGAGGTTTTGCAGGTAGTTATGGAGCTGGCAGAGCAGGGAATGACCATGCTGGTGGTAACTCACGAGATGCGTTTTGCTCAAGCAGTTGCTGATAGAGTCATCTTGATTGATCAGGGACACATCGTAGAAGAGTCGTCCGATGCACAAGAGTTTTTCTCGGCACCTAAAACAGAAAGGGCACAAGAGTTTTTGCGCACCTTTGAATTTGAACGTGTACATAAGTAAACAACGTGTTTTTGCATGTAGATGATGTAGTAATTGATTCAACTTGTTAGGATTTAAAATGAACTTCTTTGAAAATACTTCCGCTTCTCTTTCTCGCCGTGCTTTCCTTGGTGCAGGCGCACTTTCTGCTGCAGCTCTTTTGGCTGCTTGCAAGAAAAAGGATTCCGATGGAGCTCAGGGCGGATCTTCTGATACAGACTCAAAGTTCAGAACTCTTGATGACATCAAGAAGGCAGGCACAGTAAATATCGGCGTCTTCAGCGACAAGGCTCCTTTTGGTTATGTTGATGCAAACGGTAAGTACGCTGGTTACGACATTGTTTTTGCAGAGCGTCTTGCAAAGGATATGGGCGTTAAGATTAACTACATTGCCACTGACGGACAGAACCGCGTGCCTTTCTTGCAGTCCAATAAGGCAGATATCATGCTGGCAAACTTTACGGTAACTGATGATCGTAAAGAGAAGGTCGATTTCTCTCTGCCATACATGAAGATTAAACTGGGCGTTGTTTCTCCATCCTCTGCGCCAATTACAGACGTTTCTCAGCTTGACGGCAAGAAGCTTATTGTTTCTAAGGGAACTACGGCTGAGGTTTGGTTTGCTAAGAACGCACCTAAGGTTGAACTGGTCAAATTTGATAGCTATGCCGATGCGTATAACGCGCTGCTCGACGGCCGCGGCGATGCTTTCTCAACCGACAACACCGAGGTACTTGCATGGATCAAGTCTAACCCTGGCTTTGTTGTTGGCATCGACGACCTGGGCGACTCCGATACTATTGCTGCTGCAGTTCACAAGGGTAACTCTTCGCTGTTGGAGTTTATCAACAACGAGATTACCGGCCCTCTTGCAGAGGAGAACTTCTTCCACAAGGATTATGAAGAGACCCTTGCTCCAATTTACGGCGACGAGGTAGATCCAAATACCATGGTTGTTGAGGGTGGCAAAATTTAAGTT
>CAUTOT010000142.1:0-3209 GCA_963539765.1 uncultured Atopobium sp.
CAGCTAAAACCTTAAGCCTTAAGAGCGCGGCCCATAGCGTCAGCCTGAACGATAGCTGCATAGAGCTCGTCAGGAGTGACGTCGCCAGCGAGGTTGTGGATGGTCTCGCCAGGAACGCAAGCAGCCTCAGCTATCTTCTTGATCTGCTCGTCAGTGGTGATGCCAACCTCCTCGAGGGTAGTTGGAAGACCAACCTCAAGGCAGAAGTCCTGGACCTCGTCGAACTCCTCCTGAGGAACGCCCTCAAGAACAAGCTGGACTAGGGTACCAAAAGCAACGCAGTTGCCGTGAGGTGCGCTGTGGCCACCAAGGGAGGTGAGGCCGTTGTAGAAGGAGTGAGCTGCTGCGCAGTTAACGTTGTCAGCGCCGACACCACTCATGTAGACGGTTGCCTCGCAGATAGCCTCGAGAGCTGGGGTTACAACGTTGTTCTCGCAAGCCTTAATTGCCTGTGAACCGTAATCGCGAAGAGTGAGGTAGCACTCCTTAGCGATTGCCATACCAACGCGTGTAATGCCGGTTCCCTCAAGGGAAGGAGACTCGGTGCGGATGGATGCGCGGCCCTCAAAGTAGGTGCCCAGTGCGTCACCCATGCCTGCTACCAGGAAGGAAACAGGTGCGTTAGCGATGATCTGGGTGTCGACCATGACTGCATCTGGATTCTGTGGGTAGAAGAGATACTTGTCAAAGGAACCGTCATCGTTGTAAATAACGGAGAGGCCGGTGCATGGAGCGTCGGTAGCTGCAACAGTAGGGAGAATAACGATGCGCTTACCAGCGTAATATGCGGTTGCCTTTGCAGTGTCAACAGCGCTGCCGCCGCCGATAGCGACAACTACGTCGATGTTGTCCTCCTCGACGATAGCCTTCATGCGGTTAATCTCGCCGTTGGAAGAAATGCCGCCGAAGACCTCGTAGCGACGGTAGTAGTCGCCCTTGCCCTCGAAGCTCTGCTCGATCATGTCGTGGGTTGCTTTGTAGCCGCTGTTAGAGCAAACAAACAGGAAGCGCTTTCCCATGTAGCCCATCTCTTTTTCGAACTCGAGACAAGCATTTTTGCCCTGAACATACTTCAGTGGCTCACGCATTGCGCGTAGCATTTTCATAGGTTCCCCTCTCCGGATACGTTTTAGACCTATGTAAGTTATGGTAACACTATCAAAAGAACATAACAGTAAGGAAAATATTTAGATTTCAGCAGAAAATTTAGATTCGGACAACTTCTGGAAAGTTTCCGTGAACATACATTCACGAGCCGGCAAATGATATTCTTGTAGTGTCAAATTTTCGCACTGTGGTCTTTGGAGGACACATGCTTAGTTCTGTCGAAATCAAACCTGATGTCTACTTTGTAGGCGCCCTTGACTGGAACGCTCGCGAGTTCCACGGCTACACCACTGAGCAGGGCATTACTTACAATGCATACCTTATCTTAGACGAGAAGGTCACGCTCATTGATACCGTTAAGCGCCCATTCTCTGAGGAGTTGGTTGAGCGCATCAAGAGCATCATCGATCCAGCAAAGATTGACGTTCTGATCTGCAACCACATCGAGATGGACCACTCCGGTAGCGTTCCTCGCATTCTGGAGCTTGCGCCAAACGCCGAGGTCTACGCAAGCGCACCTCAGGGCGTCAAGGAGCTCAAGGCTTTCTATGGCGAGAATATCAACGTCAACGGCGTAAAGACGGGCGATACGCTCAACATTGGCAAACGTACCCTGACTTTCGTGCAGACCCCAATGGTCCACTGGCCAGACAACATGGTCACGTATTCCGACTACGATAAGATTCTTTTCTCCAACGATGCATTTGGCCAGCACTATGCTTCAACCACCCGCTTTGAGGACGAGTCCGACTACTGCGAGGTTATGAAGCAGGCTCGCAAGTATTATGCAAACATCGTTCTCCCTTACGGTCGTCAGGCTGACTCTGCTGTTACCGCAGTTAAGGGTATTGGTCTGGAGAACATAGATATTATCGCCCCAGCTCATGGCGTTGCATGGCGCTCCCACGTTGCCGATATCATCTCCAAGTACGAGGAGTGGACCACCGGCAAGCTTGAGGAAAAAGCCTTGGTTGTGTACGACTCCATGTGGGGCTCAACCGACAAGATGGCCCACGCTCTTCTCGACGGTTTCCTGGCTGAAGGCATTCCTGCCCAGCTCATCGACCTTAAAGAGACTCACATCTCCAATGTTATGTATCACTTCCTGGATTCCAAGTATGTCTGCGTTGGTTCGCCTACACTGAACTCTAAGTTCCTGCCTACCGTTTCTTCGTTCCTGACCTATATGAGCGGTCTATCTCCAAAGAACGACCACCGTATTGGCTTTGCGTTTGGTTCTTACGGCTGGGCTCCACTTGGACCAAAGATGGTCCAGGCCGAGCTTGAGGCAGCAGAGTTCACCATGCCACTGCCTGTCCACGCTATCGGCTGGATTCCTTCCGACGAGGACCTGGACGCCGTTCGCGCGCAGGTCAAGGACCTTGTCGAGGCCGGCAAGCAGCTGTAATTTAGCGGTATATTGAGCAAGACCAAGGCCCTCACATTCAGCCGAATATGAGGGCCTTTTGCTGTTAAGGGGACCAAGCGGGTAGGAACGATGCAAATGATTCAGAAGTGACCCCGAATTGACTCCGAAGTGGTAAAAAATGCGTTTAGTTGGAAGATACAGGTTTCTGCATATAGCGTTTGCCCAGATAAAAATTTTCAGTGCGGTAAAAAATCGTCTTAGTTGGGGTTATTTTGGCAAATTTTTAATTTTCAACTCCAACTAAACGCGTTTTTTACCGTTTTGGGCACATAATTTTAGACGTAAAAGTTACGTATTCATGTGGATGAATTATTCAGGCAAGTTATTCAAATTTTTGTATCAAATACTGAGAACTGCTTGTTAAGCAGATTCGACGGCTGTTTGTTAACCGAATCCACGGAGAAACCAGCGATTGATGCCATCAAAACGGCATCGCCGCACCTGCCGTACCTGTCGCATGGCCACCGTACAACCGCTCATTCAGCTGGTGTCATCGTGCGACCGCCCATTCAGCTGGTGTCATCACGCTGCCGCTTCCGACACCGCCAGTCTTCCAGCATTTCGTGGCGAGACTGTGTCAAATTCCTGCAGACTACAAGGTAGAGCGCGTTAGAGTACAATAGAGCACTCGCGACGCTTATGGCCAAGCACCCCGTACGCCTGGCGCATGAGC
>CAUTOT010000143.1:0-3197 GCA_963539765.1 uncultured Atopobium sp.
GGCAAAAGTTACAGATTCTTTGCAGAAATCAGGCGCGCGGTGGTCGCGCGGTGGGCGCGCACCGAGTGCACCGTCCCCGCACCGAGCACGCCGCTCACCTGGCGAGAAACCCCGTCCACTAGCAGCGCATTTGCACAAGAAAACCCGGTACCCACATGAAGTGGATACCGGGCGGAAGGCACGTTTGTGCAGCTAGCACGCGCGCAGCGCGCCGGTCGCGGCTTGCGACGTGTTACTCGTTGTCGCCGGCGGTTGCCTGAGTTGCAGAGATAGCCTGATCAGCATCGGAAGCGTCTGGCCAAGACCAGTCGGTAAATGCTGGGTGATCATAGCCCTTCTCGACAGCAAACTCGAAGGCCTCGGTGCGGAACTTCTCCCACTCGTCAATCTGATCTGCCCACTTCTGAGCGTCAATCATGCGGAGAGCGTCAGCAGCAAGTGCCCAACGGTCCATGTTGTTCAGTCGCAGCATGTCGTAAGGAGTTGTGGTGGAACCCTGCTCCTCATAGCCGTGAACATTGAAGTTGTCGTGGTTTGGACGGTTCCAAATCAGACGACGGACAGAACCGGCGTATGCGTGGAATGCAAAGAGAACTGGCTTATCTGCGGAGAAGAGCTTGGTGAACTCCTCGTCGGAGAGAGCCTCGTCGTTCTCGGAAGCATTCTGGATCTTGAGCAGGTCAACAACGTTGACGAAGCGAGCCTTGATGCCCAGCTTGCCAAGCATGTCGAGAGCTGCCAGAAGCTCCTGGGTTGGAACATCGCCGCAGGATGCGAGGACAATGTCCTCCTCGCCAGCCTCAGCGTTGGAAGCCCACTTCCACTCCTTAGCGCCAGCTGCAAGCTCCTCGCGAGCCTCGTCGAGAGTTACCCACGTTGGAGCAGGCTGCTTACCAGCGAAGATTGCGTTGATGCAGTTTGTGGAGGTGTAGCACTTCTCGCCAACTGCAAGCAGGAGATTAGCATCTGCTGGGAAGTAGATGTTGG
Source organism: uncultured Atopobium sp. (assembly GCA_963539765.1). Lineage (GTDB taxonomy): Bacteria > Actinomycetota > Coriobacteriia > Coriobacteriales > Atopobiaceae > Lancefieldella. The sequence continues at coordinate 988 of CAUTOT010000143.1, forward strand.
TGATGTGGTCGTTGTTGAAGCTCTTGTTGAGCATGATGTCAACAAAACCAGGATCCTGGTGAGAGAATCCGTTGTGGTCCTGGCGCCAAACGTGGCTGGAAAGGACCAGGTTAAGAGCGGAGATAGGCTTGCGCCATGGAATGTGGCGGACGGTAGCCTCAAGCCACTTAGCGTGCTGGTTGATCATGGAGTCAACGATGTGAACGAATGACTCGTAGCTGGACCAGATGCCGTGGCGGCCGGTCAGGGTGTAGCCCTCAAGCAGGCCCTCGCACTGGTGCTCGGAAAGCTGCTCGATAACGTTACCAACTGGGGAGATGTGCTCGTCGTTCTCGAAGTCGTCGTTGAAGCCGCCGAACCACTGCTTGTCGGTTACCTGGAAGGAAGGCTGCAGGCGGTTGGAAGCGGTCTCGTCAGGTCCAAAGATGCGGAACTCGGAGCGGTTGCTGTTGATGAGCTCAGCGGTGTACTCGCCAAGGACACGCGTTGCCTCAGTAGCACCAAAGCCGTGGCCCTTCTCGGCAACTGGAATCTCGTACTTCTTTGCGTCAGGAAGGACGAGGTTGCGGCGGATTGCGCCACCGTTTGCGTTAGGGTTAGCGCCGAGGCGGAGGTCGCCCTTAGGCATGAAAGCGGTGACCTCTGGACGGATTGCGCCCTTCTCGGTGAAGAGGGTCTCTGGCTTGTAGGAGCCCATCCAGTCGCGAAGGACCTGGAAGTGAGCCTCAGTGTCGCGAGCGGATGCCAGTGGAACCTGGTGTGCGCGCCAAGAGCCCTCGGTCTTCTTGCCGTCGATGTAAGGAGGGCAAGTCCAACCCTTAGGGGTGCGGAAGATGATCATTGGGTAGTAAGGACGGGATGCGTCACCTGCGGCTGCACGAGTCTTGATAGCGCAGATCTCGTTGAAGACGGCCTCGAGAAGAGCTGCGAAACGACGGTGAATGGATGCGTGATCCTCGTCGTCGAAGCCTGCAACAAAGTTGTATGGGTGGTAGCCCATGCCGCGGAAGAACTCGTCGCGCTCACCGTCGGAAATACGAGCAAGGATGGTTGGGTTAGCAATCTTGTAGCCGTTGAGGTGCAGGATTGGGAGAACGATACCATCGGTCAGTGGGTCCATGAACTTGTTGGTCTGCCAAGAAGTTGCAAGTGGGCCGGTCTCTGCCTCGCCGTCGCCGACAACAGCGACTGCCAGCAGGGATGGGTTGTCCAGGACTGCGCCGTATGCGTGGGACAGGGTGTAGCCCAGCTCGCCGCCCTCGTGGATGGAGCCTGGAGTCTCAGGTGCGTAGTGGGAAGGAATTCCGCCTGGATAGGAGAAGCGGCGGAAGAACTTCTGGAGGCCCTCTTCATCGTCGGTGATGAATGGGTAATGCTCGCGATAAGTGCCGTCGAGCAGGGACTGTGCGGTACCTGCAGGTCCACCATGACCAGGGCCCATGAGGAAGATGGTGTTCTGGTTATGGTCGCGGATGAAGCGGTTGACGTGGCCGAACAGGAAGTTCAGGCCTGGGGTGGTTCCCCAGTGTCCAACCAGGCGATGCTTAACGTCCTCGCGAGAGAAATCGTCTTTCATAAGAGGGTTGCTGCGAAGATAAATCTGACCAACAGACAGGTAGTTAGCTGCGCGCCAATACCTATCGACGCCGGCAAGCTCGTCCTCAGATACAGGCTGATTCAGGGTCTGCCAAGGTGTGCCGTACACGGGCTGAGCCATGTGCTCCTCCTTTTCTTGGGCTGCTGCCTGCATGTTTGTGCAGGTTGGGCAACCTCGTTGCTTCCATCACCTGAGCGTTTGTTTTGTTCGCTGTCCGTGAAAGCGTACGTGTAGCCACGTTTTGTGCTGTGCACGCAAAGTACGTGCGCATTTCTGCGCAGGTACACCGCTTTTAAAGCGGACATTCCCGCCTTGCGACGAGAGCTAGAGCGAACATAACAACACATACATAACAGTATGATGCTTCGGCTATGTTTCAAGTACTACTCTAAGTGATAAAACGTTTTATCAAGATGAGATTTCTGGAAAATTCTTTCCGGGGAGGCTTTTGGGATGTCTTTTGAGCAGCAAAATGATCCCCCAACAGTACCCACAATGCCAAAATACAACCAAAATGGTGTCAAGTAGAACGCATACACATCAAAGTGGTAAAAAATGCGTTTAGTTGGAGATTTCATTTTTCTGCATACAACGTTTGCCCAGATAAAAGTTT
>CAUTOT010000144.1:0-3197 GCA_963539765.1 uncultured Atopobium sp.
GCGCAGGGTCCTTCGAAAGAAATTCTTTCTGGAGACGCCCTCCTGCAGAACCTTGGTATTTCTGAAGACACCCACATTGAGGAGGTGCTCCATGCCTGAGGTAGACATTCTCCAATACGCATTCATGCAGCGAGCCCTCATCACCGGAATTGCAACCGCCATAGTCTGCGGGCTTTTGAGCTGCTGGATTACGCATATGGGATGGTCGCTCATGGGCGACGCCATCTCGCATTCTATTCTCCCAGGCGTAGTCATTGCTCACCTGTTGGGGCTTCCCTATCTGGTGGGAGCACTTGTATTTGCTCTCATTACCGTGGTGTTGGTCGGACAAGTCAAAAAGAGCCAAATTGTGCGCCCCGATACTGCTATCGGCATTGTATTTACAACGTTTTTTGCGTTAGGAACAGTTCTCATATCCAAGGTTCCAAGCCAAATCAACTTATCGCACATACTCTTTGGCAATCTTTTAGGAGTAACCACTCCCGATATGCTGCAAGTTCTTTGCATCGGTCTGCCAATTGCAATTCTGCTTATCCTTAAAAATAAGGACCTGACCTTGCTTTCATTTGATCCAACACAGGTCCAGGCAATCGGCCTTTCCACTAAAACGCTCACTTCATTCTTACTTGTTGCCCTAGCCCTCGCAATTGTCATATCGCTCCAGGCAGTTGGCGTCATTTTGTCAGTCTCGCTGCTTATTGTTCCGGGTGCCTGCGCAAGGCTTCTTACCAATCAGATGCGGCATATGCTCTGGATTTCTCCACTTATTGCCACGGTCTGCGTTTTGATTGGAATAACAGGCAGTTATTACTTAGACGCCTCTTCTGGAGGAATGATTGGACTCACCCTCGGCGTGGTTTTTTGTATCATTTTTATACTAAAGAGTTTACCTAGGCTTACTTTTGGGCATAAACTAGACAAGAACTAAGAAAGGAGGACCAATGCATACACTCAACACTTCAAAAGCCCAGCTCACGCACACAACCCGCGCGCAAAAGCTCTTGCACAGGCAAGCCTCAGCAGCTCTCAGAACATCCATTGGTCTTATGGTCGGAGCTCTTCTTATTGCGATGGTTCATTAAGGCTTCATCTCATAAATCACCCAGATTTGGCGAGAAACCCCCTCCTATTCACAGGGTTTCTCGCTAAATTTTTATATAAGTGTTTGAACGAGAATACCCACAGACACCGATGCAAGATTAGACAAGATTGAAAGTGTCCATGGAGCGTCGCTTACTCTTTTTACCTTGTAAATGAGACCTTCAACAGCAATAACGGCCAGCTCAACCGCTATGACACACGCCCAATATTGGGCGTCGTTAGCAACCACATTAACAAGGACACTTGTGATAAAAACAGCGATTGGATTGGTAAGCACCTGTGCAGCCACAACAATCAGCAGCGCATGATTGTCTTTAACGCCAAGCGATTTTGCGACAATAAGCTCAACAGTAATAGTCAGAATCAGACAAAACGCAAATATCGGAATAATGGTTATCAAATACGGCAATAAAAATATTTGGTCATCCATGCCATTAGCCTTCTACTTGTTTGTCTTCATCAACAAGATAGTCTTCAGCCGTGCACTCATCTTCAACCGCAAGCTCATCAACCTGATCAGATAGCTCTGCGATTAGATTATCTTCCTCTACAGCCTCAACAACTTGTGCTGCCTGGAACATACGCTCATGACCAAATGGCCCTGTAGCCACGGAATCTTTGACTAACGTAAGACCTACACCCAACGCAAATGCCGAGACCAAACTGATACCAGAGAGCATTACAGGATGTTCAATACGGAATCCTACGAGCGCAGGTAAAGCGCCTATCGCCAAAGAGAAGCTGGCCAAGCCAAATGCGGTTCCCTTTGCTTCGTGCAAAATATTAGCCAAAGAAGCCAGCGTTATCGCAATTGTAAAGTTAAAGAAAAACGCAGCTAGGAGGCCCATAAGAGGCATCTCCCATGAAGGAACAAATAAGGTAGCCGCGGCAATGAGCGAGAAAATAGCTGTAGTTCTAAAACCAATACGGTCAGCAACCATTCCACCAAGCGCTTTACCTGCAAATACGCCAAGGATACTTAATACCAGTAAGAGCATCTCACTCTTCCAAGGAAATGCCATAACCATGCCGACATAGCTTCTCAGCGCCACCACAAGGCTCAGCAGTGCAATCGCAAGCAATGTATTGAATGAAAGCTCCGAAATATCAAACGAAACGTTATGCACGTTCCAGTACTTCTTGTTAACCTTTTGTACTACAAGCGTGATAAGCGCGCATAAGAACAACAGCACAAGCAGGGAAAATGCAATCTGAAGTCTTTCCATTTGAGCACTTTGTGTACCTAAAAAGACTCCAATTGCACCAGTTGCAATAAAGATTCCCGAAGGTCCTGCATGTTTTTGCGAGATATTAAGGACGCTCAGTCCACCTGCACTATGGAAGAGCGCGTTTCCAATCGCAAGCAAAAGAATCGCAGGCCACTCGAGAAGGGCTATAGGGACCAGAGAAAGAATAACTCCAGCGCCCACTAAAGCATACGAAAGTAAGGCGGCATAGGAGTTCTTATCCAGCTGATCCAGTGCAATGCCTATAGGGAGCTGCAGGGTAAAGGCAACTATGTCATACAGTAAAATACTTAGCGCAACAACTTCCATCGAACCCTGGCTAGACTCGCCCAACACTCGGCTTACGGCACAGAGCATCGAAGAAACACAAGCAAAGTCAACTACAAAGTGACAAAGTGCATACGCAAATGTAGTGACTTCTTTTTTGGGGAGAAGTTCCTGTGTTGTAGGCAAATTATTACCTGTTACGCCTTCTAATCATGATAAATCCGACTACAGCCACAAGAACAATGACTGCAATCAAACTTGCATGAGAAGTAGCTAGACCAACTCTTGGCGCATTACCAACTCTTGGCGCATCAATAACATCAGCTTTTGCCATAACAGAAATCACGGTTGCCATTACAAAAGTGCTGATAGCAAGCACAATTTTATGGGCTGATCCTAAACTAGCACGTAGATGACGATACAGTGACATAGTACCTCCTTCATCAACTTTTTAATAGTTTACCAGTACACACGCCGCGTTCCAAATGTACTCCCGTAAACGGCATAAAAAAGCGCCTGACGAATGTGAACTGCCTCCCATTTCTTGGACATAAGAAATGGGAGGCAGTTCATATGCGGGTG
>CAUTOT010000145.1:0-3165 GCA_963539765.1 uncultured Atopobium sp.
CTGGTGATAACTGCTGCTGCCGTTCACCAGGGAAAGCAGTCGCCTGTGATTTGGGAGCCAATTTTGCGCCCGCTGGATAAAAAGTAGTGGCATAATAGCTAGACATATCCGGGGGCGTGGCGGAATTGGCAGACGCAGGGGACTTAAAATCCCTCGACTTCGGTCTTGCGGGTTCGAGTCCCGCCGCCCCTACCACTTTTTTTGCAGAATAAATAGCGTTTTAGCTGCGTATTTTAAGAAAATATTTAAGTATTAGGCGTTTTTAAGCGTGAAGAGTATATAGCTCTTGACCTGGTAAAGCTTAACTCGACATTCAGCTCATGGGACAAAAATGGGACAACATTTAGTTCAACCATTTATTCTTCCTATGCTGATAAATTGCTTGTGAGTGTTAAAAACCCAAAGAAAACCCCGCTTGTGGCGGGGTTAGGAGTTACTCCATATGTAACTTGGCGTATTCGAGAGCAAAGTCTGGTATCTGCTCTATGCCAGCTCGATAGTTCAAAATGTCTTGGTCAGATACACCCATATCGCCAATATGATGGTCGAAATACCCATGTTGTACAACAAAGCCAGAAACTGGGTCTACAAGGTCAGCCGAAGTGACCGCATCATTTGGTAAAGACGCAAGGAAATCACAAATCTTTTTTATTTCTTCGGCATCCATTTATAGCCCTCCGATCTTGGTAAATATAACAGTTTATCTATTTATTTCTTATCGACACCAAAATTCTTCTGCGATGATAACATCTAAAAAATCTCACTTGTGGTGGGAGGATTAGAGGTTACTAATTGATTTTTACTCTATGTGATTAAAGACAGCCATTTTCGGGATAACGTTTGAATTCGACATCTTTGAATTCAGCCTTTAGTTCTTCTGGGGCTGAATCTTTTACGCCGTTGTCGTCAAAATAATGCTCCAAAACATAGCTAAAATCATATTTATCAAATAATGACTTAAGAAACGGTCTATCAGGTAATTGAGTCATTATTCAATCTCCTTAAAGGCTAATTTAATCAAGAGTAAGTGTATTTAACAAAGTAATTATATTTTATTCTGAAATAGAAACTGGTAAAAGTTATTTTCATACCTATTTTGTTCTCTTTCAGAAACTTGTATACTACTTGTCTTGTACCTAACGTATTCATGACTAATTTCTTACTCACTTCGGAGGACCTATGTCATTTGAGACAGGAGTTTTTCCGGTTTTAGTTTCTGAGAACGAAGCGGCAGAGTCATTGTCCCCGCAGGTCAGGGGAGGACTCAATTCGTCGTCTGCCACGCCTCTTCATGTTCAACTGTCGGATTTGATGCGCGTCAAAATTCTGTCAGAAGACTGGAAGGCAGGAACGTACATTCCGTCTGAGGCAGAATTTATGGCGCAGTATGGTGTTAGCCGAGGAACCATCAGAAAAGCCATTCAATCCCTGGTCAAAGAGGGTTTGCTGCTTACTCAAAAGGGTCGAGCAACACAGGTTATTTCTAACACCGTCCGCCATGCGGCGGGAAATACCGTGCTTTCATTTGCAGCCGCACTTAGAGATGGTGGCTTTGAGTATCGAACCGAAGTCCTGTTCAAGCAGGTAGTTCCTGCAGATCAAGCTGTTGCCGAGCACCTGGAGATTCCCATTGGCGCTGACGTACTCTTTTTGCGTCGCGTTAGGAGTGTCTCGGATAGGCCTGTGGTGTGCCAGGAATCATGGTCTAACCTGCTTGTTTGTCCGCAGCTTGAAGAGGCAGACTTTGAGAATGAGTCGCTCTTTGATGCGGTTGAAAGAACTTCTCAAAAAGAGATTGCGCGCTCTCGCATGCGCTATCAGTCGCAAATTGCGGGCAAAGACCATGCCGATTACCTGCAGTGTTCTCCAAATGAGGCTTTGCTTGTTCTCGAGCAGGTAATTGAGCTATCCGACGGTAGCTGTATTGAGTGGAGTCAGACTTGGCTTGCTCCACACCAAAGTGTTGTTGGTGTATCTGAGCAGGTAGACGACTCTATCGGGCCTCTCGACATCTCCTCGGTCCGCCAGTCAGAGCACGTGGACGCATCGCCGACTTCTGCAGAAATAGACTCTGATCAACGCACGCAGCTTGAGTTTGATCTGCGTCACGAAGCACTAGAGGTGCGTCGAGGCATCGTTGAGCTGGCACATCGCTACAGCTCAACGCCATTTCACATTGGCGGTGCGTGTTCCGTGGCAGACATTGTCTCCGTGCTTTTGAGCAAGGTTATGCAGGTAGGTCATAGGGATTGCGAGTGGGAGCTCAGGGACCGCTTGATTCTCTCCAAGGCCCATACATCGCTGGCGCTGTTCCCAGCTCTTCTACGTGCAGGAATGATTTCTCAAGAAGACATCGACCGCGGAGTTTTTGGGCCCGATGCTGTTCTCTTTAAGCATCCACTGCGAGATTCTCAGCGCGGCTTTGAAATCTCTGGCGGCAGCCTTGGTATGGGCTTGGGCTACGCCGCTGGCCTGGGGTTAAGCCTTCGCAGAAAAGATCTTCCTTCTCGCGTTTTTTGTATTGTGGGAGACGGCGAGTGCGACGAGGGTTCCATTTGGGAGAGCGCCGCGTTTATCGGCCACAACCAGCTCTCCAACGTGACGGTCATTGTTGACCAGAATCGCATGCAGCTGGATGGCCCTTGCGCGTCCATTTTGGACACCGGGTCAATTGCAAGAAAGTTTGATGCGTTTGGCTTTGAGTCTGTCGAGGTAGATGGTCATGATGTGCTCGCGTTGTATGACGCATTAAAGCAGCAAACTTCAAGGCCTCGCGCGATTATTGCGCACACCATCAAGGGCAAAGGACTTTCATTTGCCGAGAATAACGTCTCGTTCCACGACGCGTGTGTGACGGACGACCTCTATGAGCAGGCATTGCTTGATCTGAAAGTTGCAGAGGAGGCACGCTCATGCTAGATACATCTTTGCAGCCAGCGTGCATTTCGGCTGAAGAGTCGCAGATGCTTGCGGGTATGAATACAAAAGAGGTATTTGGTTGGGTAATGGGTAAGCTCGCTGAAGATGACGAGCTGCTAACTGTTGCTGTTGCCGACTATGGTCGTCGTTTGAACCTGGATCGCTTTCGAGAGCTTCGACCAGACGGCTACATCCAGTGCGGAATTGCAGAGCAGAACCTTATTGAAGTGGCGTCTGCCTGCGCAA
>CAUTOT010000146.1:0-3161 GCA_963539765.1 uncultured Atopobium sp.
CGTATTAAACCAGGACTACATCAGAACTGCTGAAGCTAAGGGCTTAAAGCGCTCCGCTATTGTTTTGAAGCACGCACTTAGAAATGCTCTGATTCCCATTATTACCATTGCTGGATCTCAGCTGGGAGACATCCTTACTGGTTCCATCATCATTGAGCAGATTTTTAATATGAACGGTATGGGTAAGTTGCTTATTGATGCAATTAATGCTCGTGACCTGCCGCTGATTCAGGGTAGTGTCATGTATGTGGCAATTATCTGCGTTGTGATTTATTTACTTGTTGATATTTTGTACGCAGTGGTTGATCCACGCATTCGTCTTGGAGAGGAGGCATCAGAGTAATGGCTTTGTTTACGAGCGATAAAAATAGCGAGAAGGTCCAAAAGACTGAAGCTGTACTTGAAGATGCCGCCAAGGCTCAAGAAGCAGAACAGGCTGCCACGGGAAAAGTCCGTGCGCAGAGCTATTGGCAGGTTAGCTGGGACATCTTTAAGAAAAATAAACTGGGCATGATTTGCTTGGGCATTGTTTTGGCTCTAGTAATTATTGCAATTCTTGCTCCTGTTTTTGCTCCCTATGGTTACAAAGATCAAAACCTTTCAATTCAGAATCAGAATCCAACATTTGCGCACCTACTTGGTACTGATGAGTACGGTCGAGACATTCTTTCTCGTATTATTTACGGCTGCCAGATTTCTCTTTCTGTTGGTATTATTTCGCAGGCTATTGCTCTCTTTATCGGCTTTGTAGCAGGAGTTGCAGCCGGATATTATGGCCGTTGGGTTGATGCAGTTGTATCTTTTATCATCCAGGTTTTCTCCAGCTTCCCATTCTTGCTTTTTGCAATTTTGATTATGTTTGTTATGGGTCCAGGTCTTATTAACCTCTATATTGCATTGGGTCTTTTGATGTGGACTACCACCGCAAGGCTGATTCGTGGCGATGTCATGCGCCTGAAGAATTCTGAATACATTCAGTCTTGTATTTTGTCTGGCGGTAATAGCTTCCGCATCATCATGAAACATCTCTTGCCTAACTGCATGTCAACGCTGATTGTTGTTTCTACCTTGGGCATTCCAAGTGCAATTCTTTCTGAGGCAACACTTTCGTTCTTGGGATTAGGCGTTCAGCCACCTGAGGCAAGTTGGGGCCAAATGATTGCAGCATCTCAGCCATACCTTGCATCACAGCCTCTCTACAGTATTGCCCCAGGTATTGTCATCATCATTACAGTTATGTCCTTTAACTTGCTTGGCGACGCCCTTCGCGACGCCCTTGATCCAAAGATGCGTTCTTAGAAAGGAGGTTACGTTTATGGCAGAAAAAACAGATGCTCTTGCACAAGAGAGTAATCAGACAAAAGAGACCAAAGACACGTCATGTGAGCACGTCATTGAGGGTCCTAACGGTCAGTCTGTGCAATTTTGCAGCTTTGAAGAGCGCCTCCTTGCGCAAGAGACCGCTCAAAAAGAGCGAGAAGAGCAGTGCAAGAAAAACGTTCTTCTCGACGTTAATCATCTTGACGTCACGCTTTTTACCGAAGATGGCGCACTTCCTGCAGTAAGTGACCTCTCGTTTATCATGCGAAAAGGCGAGACTCTTGCGGTAGTAGGAGAGTCTGGCTGCGGTAAGTCCATGACAGCTCTGTCGGTTATGGGTCTGCTTCCTACACCTCCTGCACAAATTACCGGCGGAGAAATTATTTTTGAGGGAACTGATTTAACTCAGCTTCCTCGTGGTGGCATGCGTGACTTCCGTGGTAATCGCATTGGCATGATTTTCCAGGAGCCTATGACCTCCTTGAACCCTGTTATGAAATCTGGTCTTCAGATTCGTGAGGGCATCCTTGTTCATAATCCCAACATGAGCAAACAGGAGGCAGATCAGAAGGCCCTTGATATGATCAAACTGGTGGGTATTCCTGCACCAGAGAAGGTCTTCTCGTCATATCCTCATGAGCTTTCTGGTGGTATGCGCCAGCGCGTCATGATTGCTATGGCACTTGCGTGCCAGCCTTCGCTGCTTATCTGCGATGAGCCAACAACCGCGCTTGACGTAACGGTTCAGGCACAGATTCTGCAGATCATCGACCGCATGAAGCAAGACCTAGGTACCGCCGTCATGCTGATTACGCACGACATGGGCGTTGTTTCCGAGATGGCTGACTGGGTTCTTGTCATGTACGCTGGTCATCGTGTTGAGTATGCGCAGTCTGCAGAGCTCTTTACTAACCCTCTGCACCCCTACGCTCAGGGCCTGATTGCGTCCATTCCATCGTTTGACGAGCACACCAAGGAACTCTATGCAATTCCTGGTAGCGTTCCTATGCTCTCTCACATGCCTTCTGGCTGCCCGTTCCATCCACGTTGTCCGTTTGCTAAGGACATTTGTAAGAATCGTCGTCCTGGCTTGACTGCTGTTGGTGAAGACAATTGCCATACTGTCAGCTGTTGGAAATACACTGATGAGTGGGGTGAGTAGTCATGGCAGAAGAGAAGAACACAGACGTCAAGGACCTTTCTGGCGAGAAAACCGTCTTGTCCGTAAAGAACTTGGTTAAGCGATTCCCCATCAAAAACGGTGTATTTGGTCGTTCTAATGCTTCCGTTCATGCTGTTGAGGATGTTTCTTTTGAGCTCAGGCGCAAAGAGACCCTGGCCATTGTTGGTGAGTCTGGCTGCGGAAAGTCTACAACAGGCAAGTGCGTACTGCGTCTCACCGAGCCAACCTCTGGTACGGTTGAGCTTGATGGAGAGGACTTTACCTCGCTTAAGGGAGAAGACCTCAAGCGTGCTCGTCAGAAGATGAAGCTTATCTTCCAGGATCCTTACAGCTCACTGAACCCTCGCATGACGGTCATGGATATCATTGGCGAGCCTATTGATATTGCAGGCACCTATAAGACAAAGGCAGAGCGTGATGCTCGCATTGAAGAGGTTATGGAGGAAGTTGGCCTTAACCTTGAGTTCAAGTACCGCTACCCTCATGAGTTCTCGGGCGGTCAGCGCCAGCGTATTGGTATTGCTCGTGCTATTGTGCTTGAGCCAGAAATTGTTGTCTGCGACGAGCCTGTTTCTGCTTTGGACGTTTCTGTTCAGGCCAAGGTAATCAACCTGCTTGAAGAGCTGCAGAAAGAGCACGGTCTGGCATACATCTTTAT
>CAUTOT010000147.1:0-3158 GCA_963539765.1 uncultured Atopobium sp.
GTCTGCCGTTTGTTAATATTCTCTCGGTTACACAGGTGCATGCCCTGTCTGAGCTTCGTACAAGGGATGACATGCTTACTCCAGAGGAACGTGCAAACATTACGTATTTGATTTTGTGCACTGTGTCTGGTGTTGCAGCAGGTCTGCAGAATACAGGCTGATATCACACCGCTTGCCGTAAGCTTGAGCAAACAATTGTTCATGTTTACGTAAAACTAGTACTATCTGAAATAAAGTTGCAATATTTACAAGGCGAGAAACCACTGGTAGACAGAGTTTCTCGCCTTATTTTTACTTTAATTATTAAATGAAAGTTGAATTACCTTAACTTTTAGTTGATACTAATGAAGTAAAAGTTCGAAAGAGCAAACTTAGTTTGCCAACGATTATTTTGGGGGATGCATGGATACAGAAAAGACCTCACAGGGTCCTGCGAATTCTGGTCCAGTTCTTCCTCTTGCCATGCTTGGTGAGGGAGAGACTGCGTTGATCGTAACGGTTAAGGGTGCTTCTGATCTTCGCCAGCACCTCTCAACACTTGGTTTTGTTGAGGGCGCCGAGGTAAAGGTTATTTCACGAGTCAACGGTGACGTTATTGTCAGCGTTAAGGGTGCACGACTAGGACTGAACCGTCAGATGTCGTCGCACATCATGGTTTCTCCGCTCTAAACACTTTGTTGTATTGCGCCGTTGGTAAAACCCGCGGCTTTTAATACGTGTTTCGATGAAAGGAAGGTTATGGCAACTCTGAAAGAAGTTAAGGTGGGGGAGAGTTGCACGGTTGCTGCGCTAAAGGGTGTAGGCGCCGTGAAACGTCGCATCATGGACATGGGCCTTACTAAGGGCACTGAGGTTTATGTCAAAAAGGTAGCACCACTGGGAGACCCAATTGAGCTCACAGTTCGTGGCTACGAGCTTTCTATCCGTAAGGATGAGGCTGCAAGCATTGAAGTAGTAGACGTTCACAAGGTAGAGGAAGCCTAATGGCACAAAAGACTATTATTGGTCTTGCAGGTAACCCAAACTGCGGTAAGACCACCCTATTCAATGAGCTTACGGGCTCAAACGGTTACGTCGGCAACTGGCCTGGCGTTACCGTCGAGAAGAAGCAGGCAAACTGGCGCGCTGATAAGGACGTCACCTTTGTCGACCTTCCTGGTATTTATTCTTTGTCTCCTTATTCACCTGAGGAGCAGGTATCTCGTGACTACCTCATTAATGAGCGCCCAGACGCCATTATTGACCTTCTCGATGTCACCAACTTGGAGCGTAACCTCTATCTGACTACTCAGATTCTTGAGGCTGGTCGTCCAGTTGTCCTTGGTCTTAACATGGTTGACCTTCTTAAGGAGTCTGGCGACGTCATTGACACCGCAGAGCTTTCTAAGCAGCTTGGTGTTGAGGTTGTTGAGGTCTCCGCACTTCGCAATAAGAACATTGACACTCTGGTAAAGACTGCAATTAAGGCTGGCCAGGAGGGAACTCCTGCTGAGGGCGTTAAGTGCTTCTCCCCAGAGGTAGAAGAGGCTCTTGGCAAGATTGCTGCCGCAATTGAGGGCCTTGCTCCTGCAACTTTGTCTCGTTGGTACTCCATTAAGGTCTTTGAGCGCGATGCAAATGCAATTGCTCCTCTTAACCTTTCTGCCGAGAAGACCGCTGAGCTTGAGAAGATCATTGCTGCAGTTGAGCAGTCTCGTGACGACGACGCAGAGTCCATCATTACTTCTGATCGTTATGAGTGGATTGCTGGCGTTATGGCAGCTTGCGTCAAGAAGGCTCCTAAGCAGCTGACTACTTCCGAGAAGATTGACCGTGTTGTTACTAACCGTATCCTTGGTCTTCCTATCTTCGTCATCATCATGGCTCTTGTTTACTTCATCTCCATTTCTACCGTTGGTACGGGAGCTACTGATTGGGTCAACGACAACCTGTTTGACAAGGGTTTCCACTTCATGGGTATCGGCGACGCCGAGTACAATGAGGCAAAAGATGAGTTTGACTCTCATCACTATGGTGACCAGATCGACGCTTATCTCAACGCAGCTGACGAGGCTGGTATTGATACCACTGAGGTTCGTGCTGCAATCGCGGCTAAACAGTGGGATTCTGACGCTATCACCAGCTTTGAGGCAGAGACTGCCAAGAAGAGCGTTGTTGCCCTGAGTGCACCTGTTCATGACGAGGACGGCAACTTCGTTGATACTGACGGCAATCCTCTTAAGCTTGACGCTAACGGCAACCCAATTCTTGCTGAAGGTCAGGAACTTCAGACTCTGGGCGGTGTAACTGCTGCGGGCTTTAAGACCGCTGTTGAAGGTGCTGCTACTGAGCCAGAGGCTTCCGAATACGGCATGTATGTTCCAGGTATTCCTGATCTTGCTCGCGGTGCTCTTGAAGGTGCTGGCGCAAGCCCCGTTGTCACTAGCCTTGTAGTTGACGGTATTATCGGCGGCGTTGGCTCTGTCCTTGGCTTTATCCCACAGATGCTTGTTCTGTTTGTCATGCTGTGCTTCCTTGAGGACTGCGGTTACATGAGCCGTGTTGCCTTTGTTATGGACCGCGTGTTCCGTCGCTTTGGCCTGTCCGGCAAGTCCTTCATTCCACTTCTGATTTCTTCTGGCTGTGGTGTTCCTGGCGTTCTTTCTACTCGTACCATTGAGAACGAGAAGGACCGCCGTATGACTGCAATGCTCACCACCATGATTCCTTGCTCCGCAAAGCAGCCAATCATTGCTTTGGTTATGGGTGTTCTTATTGGTGGCACTTCTGCTTGGTGGGTTGCTCCTGCTTTCTACTTCCTTGGCGTTGCAATGATTGTTATTTCTGCAATCATGCTGAAGAAGACTAAGGCATTTGAGGGCGAGCCTGCACCATTTGTTATGGAGCTTCCTGATTACCACATGCCTTCTATCAAGTCTTGGGCAATGCACGTTTGGGAGCGTATCTCTGCATACATCCTTAAGGCTGGTACCATCATCTTCGCAGCGGCTATTGGTATCTGGGTTCTTTCCAACTTTGGTTGGGCAACCTGGGATGGCGCAAACGGCGTCTTTGGTTACCTTCCAGGCATCGAGGGCGCTCCTGAGAATGTCATGGACTTCTCCCTGCTTGCAGCTGTTGGTGGCTTCATTGGCGTTATCTTTGCTCCTCTTGGATTT
>CAUTOT010000148.1:0-3143 GCA_963539765.1 uncultured Atopobium sp.
GGCGTTGCGGCAATGATGCAGCGCTATGAGCTTCCTGACGATATGCCAATCAAGGCAAAGATTGTTACCAAGCTTGTTGAGGGCGCTCAGCATAAGGTTGAGGAAGTCAACTTTGCAATGCGTAAGAATGTCCTTGATTACGACGACGTCATGAATAAGCAGCGCCAGGTCATTTACGCGGAGAGAAATAAGATTCTTGATGGTAAGGATCTTATGGAGCTCATCGAGACAGTCACTGCTTCTACTACTCAGCGCGTTTGCGAGGAGTTCTGCTACGGAGATGCCGACGAGTGGGATCTTGAGGGTCTTGAGAAGTGGCTCACCGAGCTTACTGGTAAGACAGATCTTCCAGAGTTTACCGAGGATACCAAGTTTGAGCAGCTTGAAGAGGATGTCACCGCTTTTGTTCAGAAAACCTTTGACGAGAAGACCCAGAAGCTCGGAGAAGAAGTCATGCGCGAGCTTGCTGCTCAGGTTATGCTTCGTGTTATCGACACTCGCTGGATGGCATACCTTCAGGAAATGGATTACCTAAAGACTGGTATTGGTCTTCGTGGTTTTGGTCAGCGCGATCCTCTGGTTGAGTATAAGACTGAGGCATATGAGGCATTTACGCTGCTAGTAAACACCATGTACGAGGACTTCCTTCGTACTATTCTTCGCCTTGAGCTGGTTAACCGTCCACGTCAGAATACTGAGGCAGAGGCGTTCCAGAATGCTCACTATTCTGGTGGAGAAGAGACTGACGGCGATCAAAAGGCACTTAAGCAGGGCAAGAGCATGCTTAAGAATGCCGCAGCTATTGGCAAGAGCCCACAGGGAACCGGCGCTAGCCAGTCTTCTGTGTCTACCTATCGTAAGTCTGATGATCCAAATCCTTACGTCAATGTTGGTCGCAACGATCCTTGCCCATGTGGAAGTGGTAAAAAGTTTAAGAACTGCCACGGCCGAAACAGGTAAGAATGGCTGATACAGAGGTTGTTTCGCTCCAAGCTTTAGCGGAGCGTCTCTCAGAGGTAGAAGGGTATCTTCACCTCGCCGAGAAGCGTCAGCAAATTTCAGAACTTGAAGCAGAAAGCGCTCGTCCCAATTTTTGGGACGACGCTGAGGCTGCGCAAAAGGTAATGACCCAACTGGCATCGCTTCGTGATGATGTTGCTGGAATTGATAGGGCTAAAGAGAAACTCGGTGATGCCGAGGCTGCCTTTGAGCTTGGAACAGAACTTGAAGATCAAGCGTCACTTGATGAATCTCAAGCGTTGGCGGTATCCCTTGAAAAAGATTTATCTGAGCTTGAGCTTTCAAGTTGGTTTACTGATGAGCTTGATCATGGCGATGCAATTGTTACCATTAAGCCGGGTCAAGGCGGCCTTGAGTCTCAAGACTGGTGCGAGATGCTTTTTCGCATGTATCTCAAATATTGTGACCGCCGTGGTTGGAAAGTTGACATTAACGATGCACCCGTTGCAGAGGTTATTGGTCTTGACCGTGCAACCTTTACCGTAAGCGGTAAGAACGCTTATGGCATGCTTCGTGCAGAGCAGGGTGTACATCGTCTGGTAAGAATTTCTCCTACTGACGATAAAAAACGCAGGCAGACATCATTTGCTGGTGTGGAAGTTTTACCTGTTCTTCCTGAAGATATTGAGGTTGACATTGACCCCAATGACTTGCGCATTGATGTTTACCATGCATCTGGTCCAGGAGGTCAGGGAGTTAACACTACAGACTCGGCAGTTCGTATTACACACATTCCAACAGGAACGGTAGTAACCTGCCAAAACGAACGCAGCCAGCTTCAGAACAAAGCTGCAGCAATGAATATCTTGCGCAGTCGTTTGTATGAGATTGAAAAGGAGAAACGCGAGGCTGAGCTGGATGAGCTTCGTGGTCCAAAGAGAGAAATCTCGTTTGGCAATCAAATTAGGAGTTATGTTCTTTATCCTTATCAGCTTATTAAGGACTTAAGAACAGGTGCAGAAACAGGAAACGTAGAGTCCGTTCTTTCAGACGGTGATCTTGACCAGTTCATCATTGCGTATCATCGCTGGGTTGTTGGCGGAAAGGATTAGTGTGCAAAAATCTACTTGGCAAAAGACCTTTAAAGACTCGTTCTTTATCGTCCTTGGCTGTGCAATTTTTGCAGTTGGCCTCGATGTATTTGAAGTTCCTAACGGACTTGCAGCTGGTGGTATTACTGGTTTTGCAACAGTTATTAGGGCCGTTGCGCTACCTTTTGGATTTGACCTGCCTGTTGGTATGCAGACAATCGCCATGAATATTATTTTGATGGCTTTTGTTGCAAAAAGTGGAAACAAAAAATACTTGCTCAAAAGCGTTGCAGGCTTCTTGATTTCAAGTATTTTTGTTGACCTTTTTGCTCCATTCCTGCCAGCTCTTGGCGCTAATGATCTTATGCTTGCGGCACTGTGGGGTAGTATTATCTGCGGTTTTGGTCTTGGACTTGTATTTAGAGCAGGTGGCAATACCGGTGGTACAGATATTATTGCTCAAGCGTTTTCCAAGCATTTTTCTGTTCCATCAGGCACCGCAATTATTATTGTTGATATTGTCATCATTATTGTGGCCATCCCGGTCTTCTCGCTAGAAAACGGCCTGTATTCTGCGCTGGCAATCTTTATCACCGGAAAAATGATTGACTTTGTCATTGACGGCCCAAGGTCTGAGCGCTGCGTTTATGTTATTTCTTCCGAGCATGATGCAATTGCTCACGAGATTTTGTACAACCTTAACCGTGGCTGTACGGAGCTTCAGGCACGAGGACTGTGGAGCGGTGCGCACAAGCCTGTTTTGATGTGCGTTCTTGGTCGTACGGAGGTTGTTCAGCTGAAAGTTATCGTTTCCGAGATTGACCCCGATGCACTGGTATTTGTTTCAGAGGTCCACGAGGCAATCGGCGAAGGCTTTAAATCATTTGAGGCTTTGGAAAGCTAATCGCTGCTAATCGCTGTTTGGTCAGCAAGCTGCTCGACAGATGGTCTTGTTGAACTTCGGTGGATGCGTGTAGCTGGATGCGATTAAACACAATTGCACGTAAAAATTTTGCGATTAAAATGGCGCCCGACGATGAACTGCCTCCCATTTCTTGGACATAAGAAATGGGAGGCAGTTCATATGCGGGT
>CAUTOT010000149.1:0-3143 GCA_963539765.1 uncultured Atopobium sp.
CTTATTTAACCTGTATCAGCAAACCGTGGCTCACGCTGATGAAGGGTGATGAGGTTGTCAATCTCACTCAACGCCGCGCCTATGGCAGATTGCTCCGACAAGCCAGGAAATCTTAATTGTGTATCTTGCAGTGCGGCCTTTGAAACGGAAATCACCTTGATTCCCTGCATTAAGGAGAGAAGCTGTCTATGGTATGCATCGGAATTAAGGTAGTGCCCCAGGTAACCTGTCCCAAAGGGGAACCGAGGTCGCGCCGGTATCGTATGTAACCCCGAGATAGTTGGTTCTTTTGGTAGTTTCCGCAGTTCAACACACTTGCCAACCGCTTCGTCCTCTGCTGTGTCGGCAAAAATGACATCGCCTTCGCGAAGTATCGACCCAGCAAATTTGGGAAGTACGGTATCGTCGGTAATAAACGGCAAATCGCTTCGTTCGCCATCGAGGCAATCACCGAACTTAATAAGAATATCTCCGTAATGAACATTGCGAGCAGTGCCATTCTCGCCATTCAAGCCAGCGCGTGAAAGAGTGTTGTTCTTCAAGAACTCGAAGCAATCTCCCAACTTACGCTGTTCCCAAGCGGTTATCCAAATTGGATGACTCCATCTTGGGAACAGCGTAAGTTCTCAGAGCTAGCTTCTTTGCGGAGAGGGTTGACGTACTCACCCGTAGACATTCGGCCATACGGTCAAGGTATTCGCGTGCTTAGATCATCCAATATTGATGAGGATGAGTTTACCCTCAGCAATGAAGATGTATTTGTGGACGAGACTGTAGTTGGGATAGAGCTGGTGCAAAAAGGTGAAATACTCATCACTGCCGCGAATGGCTCTCCTAGACTTGTTGGCAAACGTGCCATTATCGATGGTTTAACTGGGAAGACAGTCCATGGCGGCTTCATGCTTTGCGCTCATGCAGAACAGCCCGACTACGTCGCCGCACTTATGGGGTCGCGATGGTACCAGCACTTCTTGGCGACTGGAGTGGCTGGTGGCAACGGCTCTATTGGCAATCTTGATAAAGCTGCCCTGGAAGATGAGTATGCATTTGTACCTTCCATCAGGGAGCAGGAGCTAATCGGCGCACTCTTCTCGCGCCTTAGCGACCTCATCACCCTTCATCAGCGTGAGCCACGGTTTGCTGATACAGGTTAAATAAGAGTCGAAAGAGCCCTCATGACAATATCAATGTCCTTGTTCTCGAGCTCTTGGATGACGTGCAAATAGGTTTCCTGAGTGGTGGTCATGCTTGCATGTCCGAGCCTTCGGGATACGCTGGCGATGGAGACGCCGGCGAACAGCAAGAGTGATGCATGTGTATGACGCAGCCCGTGGACGGATATGGTGGGCACGCCAACATTTTTGCAGTGGCGCGCTAAGACGCTGTTAGCCGTCGAGTTATAGACTTTTCCCTTCGCAAATATGGGCTCAGTCGGCGGAAGATCTTTAAGCAGCCCAGAAAGTTGCATGATGAGTTGCCAGTCGAGTTGAACCTTTCGCACTGATGAGGCGTTTTTCGTGGGGACGAATCCGCCACCGTTCTTGTAGTCCCAGGTTTTGTTCACCGAGAGCGTTTGATGGGCGAAGTCGAAGTCTTCGGGAGTAAGCCCAAGGGCCTCGGAGAAGCGCAGACCTGTTTTAGCGACTATGAGAATAAGCCAATCCCAACTCGGCCCGCCTGATAAATCAAGGTCGCCGAGCATGGCATGAAGCTCGAATTGGTTGAGATATTTGATCTTTTTCGTACGCGGTTGTTTCCCTTTGATGATAGCCTTGCGCGTAGGGTCGCGAGGGATGAGTCCTTCGTCAACTGCATCAAGGATCGCCCCTTTAAGCTGATGGTGGAAGTCCATGGTTGTCTGGCGCTCGTGGTGCTCTGCGTAACCGTTGATGAGCTGCTGGTATGAGGTTCGGTCGAAATCTTTTATCTTGAGGTCTGGAATCAGCTTGGCGAGCCAAGACTGCGTGAGCCGATACTTTCCCATGGTGACCTTACGTATGGCCCCTTCTTTGTAGACGCTAATCCATTGCGAGTAGTAATCGCAGAAAAGCGATTCTTCATTGATGCTGATTGGCATTTTTACCCTCTTTCATCATGTTGTGAGGTGGCTCACGCTGATGAAGGGTGATGAGTGAATCAAGTCTAAAAAATAAGGAAGCAATATCGTATTGTTCGTCTTTAGATGGGATAGACGTTATCAGGTCCGAAAACTCGCTTTTGTTGACTATCTGCATGGTCCCTGCTGCTGCGTTGCGTTTCATTGCCTCCGACCACAGAGAGCTCTGAACATAAAGGAAGTAAGGTTCATATAGGTTAGTATCTGGAACCAATGCATTAATTTGTTGATTGAAACCGCTGGTAGTTGAAGTAATGGCGTTCTTACCAATACTTGCAATGCAGGTACAAAGGATTGAGTTAGAAGGAACTGTCCGTGCTACCGTTTGGCCTAATTCGCTTAAG
Organism: uncultured Atopobium sp.; assembly: GCA_963539765.1. GTDB lineage: Bacteria > Actinomycetota > Coriobacteriia > Coriobacteriales > Atopobiaceae > Lancefieldella. The sequence goes on from CAUTOT010000149.1 coordinate 2,461, forward strand.
CTCTTGTCCGTTACAAGCTGCGTAGATTCACAGATATCTGTGGGTGTAACCCATGGGATTCCAGCGTCAGAATAGTAATCTGGGCAACTCGTCAAAGGGGTGTTGCCTGTTGAAATCACCCCTAGCTCTCCCAACTTACGCTGTTCCCAAGATGGAGCGAGGGGACGGATGGTCACATACGCCCCCTCGGATTGACAAATCCTCAATTTTGCCCGTTCAAAATCGCAGCTCATTCGTCGATGTCGAAGCCACCTTTCAGGATGAACTTCTTCAACAGCGCCGCCGCACGGGTGTTCACCTTGAATAAAGGGAGCGTCTTGCCTTCCTTCTGTTCAAAGAAGGCCTTGGCGCGCGCCTTGTCTACCGAGTTCTTCAAATCGTCGAAGCGCCCAAACTCGTTAATGTTCGATTCCGTCAGGTCGAGCGCAGCCATGGTAGCAAGAAGCTCGCCGTCTACGCCGAGCGCCTCGACGACTCGATCGATCTGGGCGTTTTTCGCCTTGTGTGCATAGGACGTGATGTAATCCCTCATCGTCATGCCGTCTTCAAGGGCGACGTCCCCTCGCTCGACGTCGTGAAGGAACAGCTCGGCGAAACGCTGGTCGTCCTGGCTCAGAGACGCGAATGATCGGTGGAGCTCCTCGTACGCGGCGGCGAGCCCCTCGTCGTCCTGCTCAAGGCAT
>CAUTOT010000150.1:0-3122 GCA_963539765.1 uncultured Atopobium sp.
CACCTCATGCCAGTCTCAGAAACCTCACATTCCTCTGACAGCGCCACAAGAGAAATTTTTTTGCCCGCATCAGTTGCGCTCAGCTGCCACGAATCAACTTGGCCCGCAGCTAAAAATCGCATCTCAAAGTCATTCTCGACAACTCGAACCGCTGCCTTACCCGTCTTTGCCCACATGGCGAGAAGACCGAGTACTACAAGCTGGTGATCCAAGTGGCCGCCAGATGTGGAGACGACCGTAAGCGAGAGCTTGCTGTCTCTACGAATTGCCTCGTACTCGGCGGACTTCAGAGCAAGAGCCAGGTCCGTATCATACTTGTCGGCATTAAACTTCATGCAAGGTACCTGCTGCTCTTTGAGCCAAGCCACGGTTTCTGGTGTGACCGAGTCAAAGTCTCCAAGCGCAAGCTGTGGGATTACTCCAGCGGCAAGGCACGCATCTGCGCCGTGGTCAACTGCTATCAGGTAGTCAGCGCTTTGGGCGCAGGTAGAGAGCGTCGTGTGCGAAACCGCCTCTGGGGATCCGCCCACAATAAGGACCTCAAGGGGTTTCTCGCCAGAAGGAACGCTGGTCAGAGGGCGTTCGTAGTCCTGAAGGCGCAGAAGCGAGATCTCGCCGTAGGTGTGGGCAAAGATGTTAGAGTGCTCGCGCATAAAGACGGGATCGCGGCCATCGTGGTCGTTGTAGAGCGCTACCACAGGAAAGCCTGCATTTTGAGCTGTCTGTGCGCCAAACGGAGCATCCTCGAAGACCCAGGTAGTTGCCTTATTGGTGCCAAGACGGCGAAGGGCCTCAAGGTACACATCGGGCTCAACCTTGTCCACTCCCCCCACGTCTTCTGTAGAAACCACCGTTTTAAAAAGGTGCTCAATACCTTGAGCCGCGAGAGCCGCGCGCACTTCTCGCACGGGAGTTGATGATGCAACAGCCATAGGAATACCCGCATCGTAAAGCTCCTGCAAGAACTCCTTTGCACCAGAAATAATAGAGACGTGATGCTGATATTGCTCTGTTACATACGCACAGAATTCTTCGTACAAAACTTCTGCAGTGATAGGCAGCTCTAGATAATCCACGCATAATTTGCAACCATCCATAAGCGAAACAGCCTCTACGCGGTCAAAAATATCCGAATCAATAGTCTTGCCATATTTAGGAAGAACAGCGCCAAAAACGTTGTGCCAAACGCGCATTGAATCAACAAGGGTTCCATCGCAATCAAAAATTGCACCGGTTACCTGCATAATGCCTCCGTAAACAAACTTATTAGTTGCAATCGTGAAATATCTACTCTAAGTAGGGTAAAGTATCTCACGTTTATAAATTGTTTTCATGGAGGAAGCATGGCACGTTATAGCTATCACTGCACACACTGCGACAATACCTTTGAAATTGAACGCCCTATGAGCCTGAAGATGGAAGCTCCTCAGTGCCCAAAATGTGGACATGAGACCGAGCGCGTGTACAACACCTCAACCATCGTCTTTAAGGGCACCGGTTTTTACAACACCGATAGCAAAGGCAAGTAATCCCGCGCTTTTTTTGGCTCTCTAGACCGCTCATAAATCGTATTTGTGAAGCTCTTGTTGTGATAACGCAGCAAGAGCTTTTATTTGCGCTTAAGGACCGCCATAAAGTGAGCATCACAATCAACAGACGCAAAAGCCGTCTGCAAAAATCCCTCTGGTGTAATGCACGTATCGAGAAACTCTTGTGCTTCTGAGGTTAAGCATGCACGCGCGGAGCACTCAAAAAGATTTTGCACCTCAAAGTGAGAGCCCTCTGAGCTTGCAAGAAAATCATCTACAACCTGCTGATTCTCTGAATTTGAGAGTGAGCACGTTGCATAGACTAAAAAGCCGCCCACCTCTACACGACTACTGCAGCTTTGCAAAAGTTTGGTCTGTAAGACGGTAAGCTCTCCTCCGTCATACAGGCTTTCTGGTGACAGGTTCCATGCAATCTCTGGGTGACGACGAAGCGTACCCAAACCAGAGCATGGAGCATCAATAAACACCACGTCAAAGCTCTGATTAAGCTCCTCTGGAACCTCTGGTGATACAAACTGTGTGGCGTCAAACGTGAGTGAAGTGACCTGATCTGAAAGTCCGGCGATCTTCAACCTTCTTTTTGAAACGTGAGACTTTCCCTTTACAAGCTCAACAGCAGTAATGTGGGTATTCTCTTTATCAAGCACCTCAAATGCGTGAGAGAGCAACAAGGATTTGGTTCCTCTACCCTGTCCAACCTCAAGCATATCTTGGTCTACATACGATGTCGCGAGAAGTGCCACAAGTTGAGAAGCTAAATCTGCAGGGACTAGCTGGACTTTCTTCACATACGCATCAACGTTAAGTTGCGCGGGATTTTTTACCTCATATACATCTGGAAGAACTGTTTGCTGTAGCTCTAAAGAACTATTCTGCAATTGTTGTTCTGATACGTTTCTCTGTAAAACATACACAGGAGCTGGGTTCTTTAAATTAAGAATAAGCTTTTGAGCAGCAGATTCTCCAAGTGATTCAATAATCTCCAAGCAAATCCACTCAGGAATACCTGACGCCCAAGAAAGCTCTGAAGGTGTTTTTGGGTTCTTTGCACGCGTCAGCTGAGCTTCATCTTCAGAAATTTTTCTGAGCACCGCATTTGCAAGGCCAGAAGATCGCTTTGAGATAGACTTTACCAGCTCAACACCTTGGCTGATGGCGGCATCTCGTCTTGTCTCTAAATATAAAACCTCAAATACAGCTATACGAAGAGCGTCCTGTACCTTTGGTTCTAGGTGAATACCCGACTTAAGATGATTCTTTAGAGCTTCATCAAGCTTACCTTTGGTAAGCGTTGCTCCAAGTGCCAAACGAGTAGCAAAAGCTTTATCTTGAACGGAAAGCTCCGAGAAATCCTTTGACTCTCGTAGGTAATCGCGAATGCGTAAATTATTGCGTCTGCACTCAAAAAATGCCTGATAAGCCACTCTTCGAGCGGGAGTAAGCGTAGCCATTATTGCAGCTTCTGCCAGGTCATCTGAGACTTCTGAAGCCCTGCCGCAAATGATTTAGCATCCATAGAGCGCTTACCATCTGGGCGCACCTCAAGAAGCTCAAGGGCTCCTTCAGCACAGC
>CAUTOT010000151.1:0-3120 GCA_963539765.1 uncultured Atopobium sp.
GGCCTTTGTTTGTTGCATGTTAGCTCGCTCTGTGAACCGAAGCTATGCTAGCTGGCTCTGTGAGCTGCGGCTACGCAGTCGAAGCCGGATTAGCCGAGGTGCTTGGTGATGGAAGCAGCTGCTACCTTACCAGCGCCCATTGCCAGAATGACGGTTGCAGCACCAGTTACGATGTCGCCACCAGCCCAGATGCGAGGATCGGAAGTACGGCCCTCTTCGTCGGCCTCAATGTAGCCCCACTTGTTGAGCTTGATGTCGCCGATCATCTTTGCGAATGGGTTAGCGTTAGTGCCGATTGCAGAAATTGCAACGTCGCAAGGAATGTCCTCGATAGCACCCTCGATAGGCACTGGACGACGACGTCCGTCAGCGTCAGGCTCGCCGAGCTCCATCTTCTGGACGCGAACTGCGCAAACTGCGCCGTCCTCGCCAGCGACAAACTCGAGAGGGGAGACGAGAGGAAGAACCTCAACGCCCTCAGCCTTTGCGTGGTGCAGCTCTGCACGACGAGCAGGCATCTCTTCCTCGGTACGACGGTAAGCAATGATTGCACGCTCAGCGCCAAGACGCTTAGCAGTACGGACAGCGTCCATAGCAACGTTGCCGCCACCAAAGACAACGACGTTCTTGCCGTGCTTGGTTGGGGTGTCGTACTCAGGGAACTTGTTAGCCTTCATGAGGTTAACGCGGGTGAGGTACTCGTTTGCAAAGAAGACGTTAGGCAGGTTCTCGCCAGGGATGTTGAGAAGCTTTGGAAGGCCTGCGCCTGTTGCAATGTAGATTGCGTCAAAGCCCTGCTCAAAGAGCTCGTCTGCATCGGTGATACGACCGACAACAGAGTTGTACTCAAACTTAACGCCCAGCTCCTGAAGGCCGTCAATCTCGCGCTTAACAACAGCCTTTGGAAGACGGAACTCAGGAATACCATAGACCAGAACGCCGCCGCCGGTGAAGAATGCCTCAAAGACGGTAACGTCAAAGCCGTTACGAGCAAGCTCGCCAGCGCAAGCAATACCGGAAGGACCGGAGCCTACAACTGCAACCTTCTTGCCGTTCTTTGGAGCGATAGCTGGCTTGGAAGCAAGCTCAGGCTGGTCGCCAAGGAAGCGCTCGAGCTGACCAATAGCAACTGGTTCGCTGCGCTTACCCATGATGCAGACGCCCTCGCACTGGTTCTCCTGTGGGCAAACACGACCACAAACTGCAGGAAGCATGGAGGACTCGCGGATGATGTCAAGACCGCGACCAAACTCCTCTGCACGGATAGCCTCGATGAAGCGAGGAATGTTGATGTTTACAGGGCAGCCCTGAACGCACAGTGGATTCTTACAATCCAGGCAGCGGTTTGCCTCTGCAATTGCCATCTCTTTAGTGAAACCCTTGTCGACAGGGCGGAAGTCTTGTGCGCGCTCTGCAGCTGGCTCTTCGTTGTCAGCTGTACGAGGTGCCTTGACGTTTGGAATGTAGCGACCGTTTACCTGTGGCATGCGCACCTCGTCTCCTCGTAAGCCTTGATGGACTGGCCTTCCTCGGTGAGGTAGGCTGCTTGACGTGCGCGAAGGTCGTTCCAGTCAACCTTGGTTGCGTCAAAGTCAGGACCGTCAACACAAGCAAACTTGGTCTCGCCGCCAACCTCAACACGGCAGCAACCGCACATACCAGTGCCGTCGACCATGATTGGGTTCAGGGAAGCGATGATAGGTGTGTCGTACTTCTCGGCAGTGAGAGTGGAGAACTTCATCATAGGAACTGGGCCAACGCAGAATACGCGGTCGACCTGCTTGTCCTGCAGAAGACGCTCGAGAGGTGCAGTTACAACGCCCTTCTCGCCAAGAGAACCGTCATCTGTGGTGATGTGGATGTGATCGTCGTCCAGAATGGAACGGAACTGATCCTCAAGCAGCAGCAGCTCTTTGGTACGAGCGCCCATGATTGCGTGGACCTCGCGGCCAGCTGCTACGAGCTGACGAGCAACAGGGAAAGCGATAGCCAGGCCAACGCCGCCGCCAATAACTGCCCATTTGCCCTCGCCCATCTCGGTAGGCTCACCCAGAGGACCAGTGACGTCCTGCAGGAAATCACCAACCTCGTAGGTAGAAAGCATCCTGGTGGTCTTGCCGATTACCATGAAGATAAACTCGACCCAACCCTCCTCAGGATTCCAATCCGCAAAGGTAAATGGAACGCGCTCGCCACACTCATTTGCGCGGACCATCAGGAACTGACCAGCATGTGCATGCTTGGCCATCTGTGGTGCCTCGATGCGGAACTTGAAGACCTTCTCGGAGAACTGAGTCTTTTCGAGGATCTTATACATTCAGCGGTACTCCTCTCCTAACACAACAAAACTGCGAGTGAGTTGACGCGCCGCACTACAGGGTGCCTTCTAGCGAGAAGACAGTAGCAGGTGACGCATGTATCTCACGCATACGAGGTCTGGGTAACCCCGTATTCGCAAACAACATACCTATTGTACTATTTGCGCATGATTCAAGGCATGAGTAATTCATGAATGAGCATAAATATTTCGTAGAATGTTTTGCCTGCTAGCTGCGGAGGGCGGGCGAGAAGCTCGGCGGGGCTGCGCGGACGTGCGGGTGCGGCGCCGAGAGGGCGTGCAGTAGCGACGCGCGGGCTAGCTGCGGAGGAGTTGCTCCACCTGATCGGCTGCGGTCTGGGCGGTGACCAGAAAGTCTTCCAGGTTGTTTCCCTTGAGCTCGCGCAGAACGTAGTCTGCCACCGGCATCTTTCCAGGAGGGCGACCGATGCCAAACTGCAGGCGCATAAAATCCCTGGTCTGGAACTTGTCGGCGATGGAACGCAGGCCATTATGCGAGTTGAGTCCGCCGCCTTCTTTGAAGTTGAGCTGTCCCTCTGCAAGGTCAACCTCGTCGTGAACGACCAGGATTTGCGCAGGTTGAAGGTGGTGCGCACGAGCAAGTTTAGAGAGGGGACCGCCGCTGGTGTTCATGAAGTCCTGAGGTTTGGCCAGGAGTACACGGCGTTTCTCGCCAGATGCGGCGCCAGGAGCTGCGGGAAGAGTGATCTCTGCGACTTGGCAGCCTGCCTCACTTTTCCAGTACGAGACATTGTGGCGTTCAGCAAGGGCATCGACCACGG
>CAUTOT010000152.1:0-3116 GCA_963539765.1 uncultured Atopobium sp.
CTTGGCTTAGACCATCAAACTTTGAATCATTTTGGGAGACGTCTGTAACGTTTGCACAAAATGCGCAGGTAGAAAGTGTGGTTGAGCTTCCGTCCGCAACTCAGACTGCAACGTTCAAGCGCTTCACATTCATCTCAACTGACCAGACGCAGCTGAGCGCTCGTGTCGTTCTCCCAGCGGATGCATCGGTGGCAGAACCGCTAGCTTCGGCAGAGCTGTCCGCCTCGGCAAAGCTACCAGTGGTGGTGCTCTTCTCCGATCTTGGTCGGGGAGTGCGCAGCTGGCTGCACCTTTTGCGCTTCTCGGCACTTGGTCTGCCTGTTGTGGCTCTGGAGGCTCGCTCGTGCGAACCTCAGCTCAAAGACGCCTGGAGGGGAGCGCTTACCGCAGAGGAGCTTGCTCACGCGCTCATCAACCCAGATGACGCTGCATCCTCCACGCTCAAGCAGCTCATCGATGACGCACTGGTAGCTGCCTCGGTTGCCTCGCGCTTCCTCGGGCGCACAACCGTCACCTGGGGAGAAGGTCTAGGCGGCTCGCAGGCTTTGTTTGCAGCAGCGCTTCTGCCCAAGGAAGTGAGCGCTACCATGGCACTGAACCCGCTCTTTGCCGACAACGCAACAACCCTGCGTACGGTTGTCGGGTGTGGAGATACTCCGCAGTCGGATGCAGCTATTGACGCGGTCGGTCTTCTCGACAGCGCGTGCGCGGCAGAACTGGTGCGTGTGCCTGCGCTTATCGGCACGGCCCTGCTGGACCAGAGCGCGCCAACAGAGGGAACGTTTGCGCTGTACAATCGCCTGCCAGGACAGAAGGAAATGCGTGTGTACCCCAAGTATGGCCACGAGCGCATTAATCAGTTTGAGAACGAGCAAATCAACTATCTCTGCGAGGTTATATCAGGGCTTTGTCATAACTAAGCGGACTATAATTACGTAGGTTCTTTGAAGTTGCTTTTGATCAATGCTTTGGTCGGCTACTTCAGTACATTGTTGTATGAAACCAGTTGGATTTTCCAACGTGTGAAAGGATAAAGCATGTCCAGTAACGTACCATTTAGCGGTGTTGTTCCACCAGTTGTAACCCCAGATACCCCAGACCATCAGCTTGATGTTGTGTCGTTTGAGCGCTCTATTAATCGTCTCATTGAGGCTGGCGTAGACGGCCTGTTCTTCCTTGGCTCTTCCGGTGAGGTTGTTTTTGCAACTGATGAGCGTCGTGATCAGATTGTGCGCGAGGCTGTTCGCATTGTTGACCACCGTGTTCCGGTTCTTGTGGGCATCATTGATACCGAGACCGAGCGCGTCTTGGAGCACGGTCGCCGTGCCCTCGCACTGGGCGCAGACGCTCTTGTAGCAACTGCTCCTTTCTACGCACTTGGTGGCCCAGCTGATGTTGAGGAGCACTTCCGCATTCTTCACCAGGAGCTGGATGCACCTCTGTTTGCGTATGACATTCCTGTCTGCGTTCACACTAAACTTTCTTGGAAGATGCTTGCTCGTCTGGGCGCAGAGGGCGTTCTTGCAGGCGTTAAGGACTCTTCTGGCGATGACGTCTCCTTCAGGTATCTTGTTCAGGAGAACGAGAAGAACGGTCATCCTCTGACCCTTCTGACTGGTCATGAGATTGTTGTTGACGGCGCTCTTCTTTCTGGTGCAGACGGTTCTGTTCCTGGCCTTGCTAATGTTGAGCCAGAGGGCTACGTCCGCATGTGGAAGGCAGCTCAGGAAGGTAACTGGGCAGAGGTCAAGCGTGAGCAGGACCGACTTAACGAGATCTCCCACATCTTTGATGTCACTACAGGCGTTCAGGGCTATGGCGCTGGCGTTGGCGCATTCAAGTGCGCACTTAATCTCATGGGTATCTTTGATTCTGACCAGATGCCTCGTCCTGTTAAGCCACTTGATGGCCAGAACCGTGAGGCAATCAAGCAGGTTCTTATTGCAAACGGCCTTCTCTAAACAAGAGGGGACACCATGGACTCTAAGTTTGTTTCTCCAACACATGTTTGCGCCGTTGATATTGGCGGCACAAAAATCGCCTGTGGCATAGTCACTCTTAACGGCACCGACGCTCCAAACGTTCAGTCCGTAAAGAAGGTTCCTACCAATGCAAAAGAGGGTGGCAAGCAGGTTCTTGCCACCGTTCTGCAGGCAATTAGAGAGGCTCTTGCTCGCGCAGAAGAGCTGGGCCTTACCATCTCTGGCGTGGGTATTTCTTCTGCTGGTGTTGTTGACCCTCGTACGGGCGACATCACCTACGCAAATGAGCTCATGCCCGGCTGGGGCGGAACCGCTCTTGGCTCTGCAGTTACCAGTGAGTTTGGCCTTCCGTGCAGCGTTCTTAATGACGTTCACGCTCATGCTCTGGGCGAGGCTCGTCACGGTGCTGGCCACGGCAAAGATAGCGTTTTAACCGTAGCTGTTGGCACGGGTATTGGTGGCGCTTTTGTGAACCACGGCATTTTGATGCTGGGCGCTCACGATGAGGCTGGCCACATTGGTCACGTTGCAACTCCAGCGGCTGCAGGCGTTGATTGTCCTTGTGGTGGAACTTCTCACCTTGAGCCTGTTTCCGCAGGTCCTGGCATTATTCGTGAGTATGTCCGTCTTGGCGGCTCCGATACGCTTGAAGATGGATCCGCTCTTGATGGCGCAGAGATTGACCGCAGGGCTCTTGCTGGCGAGAAGATCGCGCAGGCTGCAGAGGAGCGCTCGGGCCGCGCACTTGGTGAGGTCTTGGGCAGCATGTGCAACATGCTTGACCCTTCCATCATCATCTTGTCGGGCTCCGTTGCAGAGTGCGGTAAGTACTGGCACGAGGCACTTGAAGCTGCATTTAAACTGCAGGCCATGCCTCCTGTTCAGGCAACGCCAATTGTGAAGGGTACCCTTGGTGGAGAAGCTCCTCTTATTGGTGCTGCAGAAAACCTTGTTCTACCTGGCTATTTAGAGACGCGTCTTTAGGCAAGAAGTGTGCCAGCAGGCAAATAGCTTGCTGACTTGGCTTGCAGAAAGATGCATATCATAAAAAAGTACGTACATTCTTGTGAGGAGAATATCGTGGCATATTCAGAGCTTGTTGAGTCACTTAAAGGAAAACTCATTGTCAGCGTC
>CAUTOT010000153.1:0-3007 GCA_963539765.1 uncultured Atopobium sp.
AAGTAGACATGATGGAAGTTGATAATGCATTTCAGCAGGCAGCTCGTGAGCTTACCCAGCGCTACGATCTAAAAGATTCTGGTGCAACACTTGAGCTCTCTAAGAAAGAGGGCAAGTTTACTATTGAAGCTCCTGCAGATTTTGTTGCATCTCAGGTTAGGGATGTTCTTGGCTCCAAGCTGGTAAAGCGTGGAATTGATCTGACTGCTATTCGTTGGGGAGACCCCATTCCAGCAGCAGGTTCTACCGTGCGTCAGATTGGCTCCATTGTTTCTGGTATTGACCAGGAGACCGCCAAGAAGATTGCTAAAGATATTCGTGATATGAAAGTTAAGGCTAAGGCAACCGTTGAGGGCGATAAGCTGCGTGTTTCTAGCGCTTCTCGCGATGTTCTTCAGTCTGTGATTGCAAGCCTTAAGGAGAAAGACTATGGCCAGCCCCTCCAGTTCAACAACTATCGATAGGGGCTATAACGTCCTATACATCACGTTAGGATGCGCTAAAAACGAGGTTGATACAGACCGCATGCGTGCGCGTCTTTTGGCCTCTGGTTTTGGTGAAGTTGCAGATCCAGAGTCAGCAGATGTTGCAATTATCAATACCTGCTCGTTCTTGGCCTCTGCAACAGAAGAGTCTATTGAGACTACCCTTGAGATTGCCGAGGGCGCTTCTGAGGGAGTGCGTAAGCTGCCCATTATTATGTGTGGCTGCGTGCCTTCTCGATATGGCGCAGAACTTAATGAGCAGCTTCCTGAGGTTGCTGCTTTTGTTCCCGCAGATCAAGAGGACGGCATTGTGAGCGTTGTTGCGGACGTCCTGAATATTCCTGAACCAACGCAGTCTATTGTTGCTGCTCACGGCATGCTGCGCACCATTGATGGCGCCAGTGCATTTGTCAAGATTTCTGAGGGCTGTGACAGATTCTGCGCTTTCTGCGCTATTCCGTATATTCGTGGCCACTATCACTCAAGACCTGCTGAAGAGATTCTTCAAGAGGTTCATGAGCTGATGGAGGGCGGTGTTCGTGAGGTCATTTTGATTGGCCAGGACACCGGTATCTGGGGCTCTGATATGCCTGACACAGAGGACGGCCAGACTCCAACGCTTGCTAAGCTTATGCAGCAGGTTGCTGAGGTAGTCCGTCCTTATAAGGGCTGGATTCGCGTTTTGTATCTGCAGCCAGAAGGTATGACCGATGAGCTTATCAGCACCATTCGTGATACGCCTGAGGTTCTACCTTACATTGATATTCCAATTCAGCACTGCAATGAGCGTATTCTTAAGCGCATGGGTCGCTCTGGCTCTACGCAGGAGCTTCGTGAGCTTTTTGATCGCCTCAGAACAGAGATTCCTGGCATGGTTCTTCGTACCACCGGAATGTGCGGCTTCCCAGGCGAGACCGATGAAGAATCAGACGAGCTCTATGACTTTATTCAGGAGCAGGAGTTTGACTACACGTCTGTCTTTACCTATTCGCCAGAAGAGGGAACTCTAGGCGCAAAGATGTCTGATCAGGTTCCTGACGAGGTAAAGATTGAGCGTACCCAGCGCCTGCTCGACCTTGTAGAGCAGCTTGGCTTTGCCGCAACCGCCCGTCATGTTGGTGAGCGCTGTGAGATTATTATTGACGGAATCGAAGAATCCGACGAGGGCACTGAGCTTATCGGCCATACGTGGTTCCAGGCTCCTGACTGCGATGGCGCTGTTCACATTGCAGAGGGAGAGGCCGCGGTTGGAGATAGTGTCCTTTGTGACTTGGTAGATTCTTTCTGTTATGAAATGATTGGCGAGATTGTAGACACTACAGACACGCAGTCTGGCGAGAAAACCGTTTAGTTGGGGATAGGTCATGTCATCAAAGACAATTTGGACACCTGCAAATATTGTTACCTGCGCTCGAGTGGTGCTGGTACCCTTTTGGCTTCTCCTTGCACAACTTTTAGGCGTATCTCTGGCCGATTCTCTAGCAACACCTGGCTTTAACCTCGGTGCTTTTATTGTTTTTATGGGCTATGTTGTTATTTCTTTGACCGATAAGCTTGATGGTTACCTTGCCCGTAGTAGAAATGAAGTTACTACCTTTGGCAAGTTCTTAGATCCAATTGCCGATAAACTCGCTGTTGTTGTTGCTCTTTTTGTACTTCTGGAGTGGCATATGGTTTCTCCTTGGGTGCTCTTAGTGATTGTTGCACGAGAGTTTTTGGTATCGGGCCTTAGGATGGTTGTTGCATCAAAGGGTGTTGTTATTGCCGCATCTGACTTGGGTAAATGGAAGACTGCAACAACTATGGTTGCTATCTGTGGCTTGCTTTTCTTGCCAAGTATTCCTGGCGGAATGATTCAGGACGTTTTGCTCTTTATCTTTAACGTATCTATGTGGGTTGCAGTGGTTCTTACGGCCTGGTCAGGAATTGACTACTTTGTAAAGTCGTGGCAATACATTGCTGAAGTTTAACAAGATGGCGTCTCACTGAGGCGCCATATTTGTATAAGATAAGCTCATGTGCAGGTCAAACGGTTTTCTGCTTAATGAAAAGTTGTGATTCAAATGTTTTCATCTGAAGTTCTTGCAGAAGCTCAACAAGTTGTTTCAGAGGCTCTTGAGGCTGGTCTTACCGTTGCTTCTGCCGAGTCTTGTACAGGAGGACTTGTTGCGGGCGCACTTACCGCCATTTCTGGTTCATCAAGCGTGCTTAAAGGCTCTGTTGTGAGCTACACCATTGAGATTAAGCAGAAGGTATTGGGTGTCTCTAAGGATATTTTTGAAGAGCCGTCTCTTGGTGCTGTTTCTGAACCCTGTGCTGCTCAGATGGCTTCAGGCGTTAGAGAAGTTATTGGCTCAGATATTGCAGTTTCCGTTACCGGAATAGCTGGTCCAACAGGAGAAGAGCCTGGTAAACCAGTTGGAACGGTTTGGTTTGGTATTACCAGTAATAACTTTACCCATACGGACTGTAAACATTTTTCTGGCAATAGAGAACAGGTGCGAGAAGCTGCAGTTTTACAA
>CAUTOT010000154.1:0-2964 GCA_963539765.1 uncultured Atopobium sp.
AAAAGCCGACGCTAACACGCTGCAGAATCATAATCCCCCGCATATGAACTGCCTCTCATTTCTTATGTCCAAGAAATGGGAGGCAGTTCTCGACTGGCGAGAAGGACCTTTTACATGCAGATGCTTTGATAAGTCCACTATGACATTGCGTGCGGTAAAACAATGGTAAAGCGCGTGCCTACGCCTTCGTGTGAGAGCACTTCAATAGAACCGTCATGGTTGTCAACAATCCATTTTGCAATAGATAGGCCAAGTCCGGAGCCTTCGTTACTCTCAATGCGAGCGTTGTCGGCTCTCCAGAATCTCTCAAAAATATGAGTAGCTGCTGCTTCAGACATGCCCATGCCTTCATCTTCAACTGAAACTTGAACAGTATTTTTGTTGCACGAGACATTAAAAGAGATGGTAGTTTGAGCAGCCGAATATCGAGCAGCATTTTGAACGATAATGCGGATAGACTGTTTAATCATGGCGGTATCGGCAAGCACCTGATAGCGGTTGTCTGTCAGTGCACTCTGATCAAGCTTAAGGGTATAGCGATGATCAGGATCAATCATTTCCGACTCTTCACAGACCTCAGAAGTTATCTGTGCAAGATTAAGCTTAGTCTTTGTGAGGGTATTTCTTCCTGCGTCTCCGCGTGCTAAGAAGAGGAGCTGCTCGACAAGGTCATGCATGTGCTCACTCTCTGATTTGAGGGCGGCAATAGACTCATCAAGTACGGCCTCGTCTGTTTTGCCCCAGCGATCAAGCATGTCGGTATAGCCTCGAATAACTGCAATAGGTGTGCGAAGTTCGTGACTAGCATCGTTAACAAAACGCATCTGCTGTAGCTTTGCTTCCTGCATACGACGAAGCAGTTTATTCAAAGCAATCTCAATGCTGGCAAGGTCTTGATCACCTGTTTGTATTTTTGGAGCATTAATATTTGCCTCTTCGATGGCCTGCTCAAGACTTCTGATTTTCTCGCTTTTGACCAGGATGTCACTTGTTGTTTTATCAGCAGCAAGTACATCTGCGTTAACGAGTTGATCAGCTTTAAGCGCAAGTGTATTAAGGGGTTGAAGAGCTCTTCTGACGCGACGCATATCACCGAAGAATGACAATAGATCAATGATTTCCCAGATAAGAACTGCAATATACAGGGGCCAGAAGTGTGCTAAATCTACACCCAAATCAAATATTTTGGCACCAAAGGTGGGGCCATGAACAAGGTACTTAAGGCTTGAGAGTCCGTGTAAAAAAGTAAAACCGATAAATGAAATGGAATGAGTCTCGGTAGGAAAAAATCCCAGGTAGAAAGTGCCCTGTGGAACATGCTGGTTATACGTATAAATAAAGACCAGCGCAATAATCGCCAGCAAAAAGAGATTAAAGCCAACGTAGTTCATCAGTTTACGCCACCAGAATCCCCAGGTAATAACTCCAGCAGTTGAGGAATCAGAGGGAGTAAAGAAAGGTTTTTTATGCCCTTGAGAGGTTGACTGACTATACTTCTCTGATGACATATCCGACTCCACGAACGGTAGTAATCAGCTTGATGTTGTAGCGATCGTCAATTTTTGCACGTAGATGAGCTATATGGACATCAACGTTGTTTGTTTCTCCAGCAAACTCATATCCTAGAGCCTCAGATGCAATGCGCTCACGACTCATAACAACACCTGCGTGTTCCATGAGCATACGAAGCACTTCAAATTCTTTAGTTGTCAGTTCAATCGAATCGTTATTGACGCACACTTCTCTGCGATCAACATCAAGCGAGACACCCTTGATGGTAAAAGTGTTTGTGGCTGTAGTATGAGGAATTGCCGCAGAACTTGGGCTATCTACCTCGTGATGCTTGAGGGCTACTCGGATACGGGCGAGAAGTTCCTCTATTGCAAAAGGCTTGGTGAGGTAGTCATCTGCGCCCGCATCAAGACCTGCCACTTTATCCATAACCGAATCACGAGCAGTGAGCATGATAGTTGGCGTGTTTTTCTCGCGACGAATCCTTCTAAGAACTTCTAGGCCATTAAGCTGGGGAAGAAGCACATCGAGCAAGATGAGATCATAGTCATTTGCCAGAGCTTTTTCAGCTCCGGTTCTTCCGTCAAGAGCTTTGTCTACCTCATAGCCCTCATGTTTAAGCTCGAGTTCTATAAAGCGCGCAATTTTTTCTTCGTCTTCAACGATAAGAACCTTAATCATTTTCTCGCCTAAATATCGAAGTCTTCTACTTTAGGTTTGGGATCAGTCGCAATTTACTTTTTGTCGATGACGTCTTTTTTGATGGAGCCCGCTGCATCTGCAGCCTTATCCATAGCTTCGTTTACATCAACAACAATAGGATAAGCTCCCTGAATGTGATAGCGCATCTCAAAGAAAAGACCAATGATGAGCAGCCAGAATGTAGCACCCCAGAGGAATAGACCAACAATTGGAATAATCACTGGCATGGCCATAAACTGTTCGCCGCGACGAGTAACAATAAATTTTGACTCAACGCTTTTTCTAAACAGCTCTTTGCACTTCTCCCAAAGAGAGGACATATTCTCTGAGAAATCAGACTTCTTACTTGATTCTTGGTAGGCAATTTGAGCCGCTTCCATCTCTGGAGAAACTTCTGACTGTGCAGCAGACTCAGTAGTATAGCTGGCCGTCTGCTTGGTAGACTTACCCTGCTTCTCAAGCAAAATAATTGCATCAAGAACATTGTCATCACAAGCGTCAAGTGCTGCCTTTGCGTCCTCGTAGCTTACACCGCACTTCTCGCGAATTACTTCAACCTTTTCGAGCTTTTCCATGATCAGCTTCCTTTCGAGATGTTAAAGACGCCTCTCGTCTTCGTGATACATGGTCTCTTATAAAGATTAACCAATTATTGAGACTAGATTAAGCTTTCATAAGTATTTTAATGGGATTGTTTACACGTCTCAATTACAGGTAGCGCGCTTACCACTTACCGATTACTTATAAAAC
>CAUTOT010000155.1:0-2938 GCA_963539765.1 uncultured Atopobium sp.
ACCTCTTTGACCACGCTCTTCAAGCGGTCCTCAAACTCGCCGCGGTACTTTGCGCCTGCTACCAGGGCAGACATATCAAGCTCAACAAGCTCTTTGTCGCGCAGGGTGCTTGGAACATCGCCAGAAACAATGCGCTCTGCCAGGCCTTCTACGATTGCGGTCTTACCAACGCCAGGCTCACCGATAAGAACAGGATTATTCTTAGTACGACGGCTCAGGACCTGAATGGTACGGCGAATTTCTTCGACACGGCCAATTACTGGATCAAGCTTTCCCTGACGAGCGAGGTCAGTCACGTTGCGACCGTACTGCTCCAAGGCCTCAAACTGCGGCTTTGCGTCCTGAGAGGTTACGCGCTCATCGCCACGAAGATCGTTGTAGACCTCCTCAACGCGCTTAGCAGTAACGCCGGCATCGCGAAGAATCCTGCCTGCGTCGGTGTTGTCGTTTGCCAGCGCAGTGAGCAGGTGCTCAGAGGTAACGTAGGAATCTCCCAGCTTAGTGGCAAGCTTCTCGGCCTCGTTAATAACCTTGAGAAGGTCGTTGCCAATGCCAATCTGTGCTCCGCTCACCTTTGGAGCCTTTGAGATTGCCTGATCTACCTGCGTAGAAATTGAGTCAGGATCTGCGCCAATCTTCTCCAAGATAGAACGCAAGTTGCGCTCATTGCTGTCAAGCAGTGCCTTAAGCAGGTGTGCTGGTGTAACCTCGGAAGCCTCTACGTCGTTAGCAATACCAAGAGCTGCCTGCAGTGCTTCCTGGGCGGTTACGGCCCATTTATCTAGTCTCATAAAATCACCTTCCTACCCCAAACAAAATCGCGCCGGGGACTGAATCTTCATCAGATTCTATATACCCCCAAGCACGACTTTTAATACACATCTAAGTGTGTTTGTAGTAGATTTTCTTATCGCACTGTACTGAGCTTTTTCGCAGCCTAGTACTGAGCTTTTTTGTGGACTAGTACTAAGTTTTTCGCAGCTCTGTCCCAAACCTTATTGCTTCTAAAATTCAGCCTCTTCATAGACTAAATTTTGTTCAGCTTCCATTGCCGAGAAAAACTCACGAGGTGTAAGCACTGGAATATCCGAGCGAGCAAAATCTGCCGTATTTCTTGTGACGATATAGTCAGCCTTTATCTTTTTTGCTGCACGCCAAATAAGGCAGTCTTCAAAGTCTTCCCACTGTTCAGACAGCGCATGCGAGATGTCCGATCCGTCAATAGAACATACGTTAAGCAGCGGAGATGCTTCTTTTAGGATTTCTTGCATGCAAGCAGAGCCGTGTGCCTTAGCGCCAACATAGAAGAGACCTGTGTATGACTGAGCTGCTACCCACAGCTCAGCGTCCCTAAACTGCTTCATTATGAAAAGCTTTTTTGCATCAGCAATAAACTGCTCTCTGCACAAAAAAACGTCCAGCAAAACATTAGTGTCAATCAAGAGCTTCATAGTCATTTGACCTCCACTCACTGATTGCCTCTTTGTAGGTGCTGTCTCCTAAATCATTCCAAAATGACGCTGGAGCAGGAACTGAAATCTTTCCAAAGAGCGCCGAGAGCTCCTCTTTGTCCTTCTCGCTCAATTGGCGAGAAGACCCTTTAGCAGACGACGCTAACGTAGTGCTTTCATGAGCATCAGGGAGTTTGCCTGTTACCAGCACGTATTCAAAAGCTGCATTAATCAGTTTGGTGGTGTTTGACCCAAGCGATTCAAGAACTTCGGTAACCTGATTTTTAACTTCAACAGGAATACGAGCGGTTACAATGCTGTCCATAGCTACTCCTTAACCTAGTTATATCATTGTATTCACGTATTACAGCTAGGTCAAGAAGTAAAGAGTTAAGCGGTTTCTGACTGGATCTTTCCGTCCTTCAGAACAAGTGAGTGAAAGCGCTCCAAAAAATCAGCTCCCCGCATATATGTGCGGAGAGCTGGTCATCTTACTCGTAGCAATCTGCCTCGTCGTCTTACGATTCCTTCGGCTGCGTCGGGGTGTCCTCAGCATTAGCGTCAGAAGCAGCGGAACTCGTCACGCCAAGCAGGCGCTGCATTACCATCTCTGGGCTGGTCTCGCTATAACGAACAAGCGAGGTGATGCGCTCGCGCATGTGGTACTCGTGGAGCTCATCCTCAAGCACGCGAATGCGTTCACGCAGCTCATCAATTAGATCGTCCTTCTCGAGAGCTCGTTCGCGCATGTCAAGAATGCGCACAACGCCAGCAAGATTGATGCCCTCGTCCGTCAGCTTGGAGACAAGATTAAGACGGTCAATGTCCGCGCGAGAGTACAGGCGCGTGTTGCCCCTGGAACGGCCGGGGTTGATCAGGCCCTTCTGCTCGTACACGCGCAGCGTCTGCGGATGCATGCCCGTGAGCTCGGCCGCAACGCTAATCATGTAGAGCGGCTTGTTACGGCCGTCATCCTTCTTTCGAGCCATTACCGCTCCTCTCGGTAGCTGCGCTCGTCGGCGTCAAGCAGCGCCTGAAGAGCGTCTCGCTCCTTCTTGGAAAGTTTTGTTGGAACCTTAACGTCCACCGAAACATACAGCGCGCCGCGAGTTGTAGGATCCTTCACGCGAGGAGCGCCCAAGTTCTTGAACCTGAACGTCTTTCCGCTCTGTGTACCTGCGGGAACCTTGAGTCGCACCGTAGTTCCGTCAGGCGTTGGCACGTCAACCGAAGTACCCAAAGCTGCCTCGTAACTGCTCACTGGCAGCTTCATACGCACGTCAGCGCCATCTCGCGAGAAGACCGGATGAGCTGCAACGTTGATGGTAACCACAAGGTTGCCTCGTGGACCGCCGTTAACGCCGTACTCGCCGTGCTTCTTGTAACGCAGCTTCATGCCATCGTAAGCACCAGCTGGCACTTTGATGGTCAGCGACTGCTCCTCACCAGTTGAAGGCACGCGATACGTTGCCTTGCGAGAAGTTCCC
>CAUTOT010000156.1:0-2911 GCA_963539765.1 uncultured Atopobium sp.
CGTCTCCTTGTTCCACTGTCACGTACTCCTCGATATTGTTTCTCGCAATATTTTCTTTTGTTTTAGGGAGCACATCTGCATTAAGGTCAATTGCGGTTACATGGCAGTGGAAACGTTTTACCAGCTCAACCGTAGTAGTTCCAATATTGCAAGCCACCTCAAGAATCTGAGTTTCTGGCGTAATCTCTACGGAATTAAGTAGCCAATTGGTTGCTTCAATACCTCCGGGGCGCAGTCTTGTCTTGCCCATGCGGAGTAAAAACTCGTGACCAGCTTCCATACTAAGACCCCCTTCATACTATGAAAGAATAAAGTTAGCTTTATCTAACTGATACAAGTTAAGCACATCATTACCTGCGAAAAAAGCCAAATTAATTGCTATTTTTGAAACAATTTAGCAGGTAGATTGCGACAAAAAATAACCTATATGTCCAATCGTTCTTTTTGTGCATTTTCTTTAGCAGTTTATAAGTTTATAGTGGACGCAAGGTAAGGGCGACTTACTAATTTCCGCAGGTAATTGATGCGGAATACTAAGGAGGAAGTTATGTATTACTCTGCTGGAACGTATGAATCGTTCGCTAAGCCAGAAAAGCCCAAAGATGCCGACAAAAAATCAGCCTATATCATTGGAACAGGACTTGCAGGTCTAGCTGCTGCGTTTTATCTTGTCCGCGATGGCCAGGTAAAGGGTTCAAGAATTCACCTGCTCGAGAAGCTTGAGCTTGCGGGCGGAAGCTGCGACGGCCGCAAAGATGTAAGCAAGGGTTTCTATATGCGCGGTGGCCGCGAGATGGACAACCACTTTGAGTGCATGTGGGATATGTTCAGAGACGTTCCATCTATTGAAACACCTGGCGTCTCGGTACTTGATGAGTACTATTGGCTCAACAAGCACGATCCAAACTACTCTCTCTGTAGAGCCTCCGAGAAGTGCGGTAAAGACGCTCACACAGACAAGAAGTTCAATCTTGATAAAGAGTCCTCACTTGCGCTTGCCAAGCTGTTTATGACTCCCGAGAAAGACCTTGAGGACAAGAAGATTAGCGACGTACTTCCTGATTCTTTCTGGAACACTAACTTCTGGCTTTATTGGCAGACCATGTTTGCGTTCCAAAGGTGGTCCTCTGCTCTTGAGATGAAGCGCTATCTTTGCAGATTCTGTCACCATATTGACGGTCTGCCTGACTTTACTGCGCTGCGTTTTACCAAGTACAACCAGTATGAGAGCATGATTTTGCCACTAGTCAGTTATCTTGAGAATCACGGCGTAAGCGTTGACTACGGTATGGATGTCAAGAACGTCATCATCAACGACACCAATGGTAAAAAGGTAGCCACTCAGATTGTTTACGAGAAGAACGGCTCACAGCAAACCATTGATCTAACCGAAGACGATTTGGTGTTTATCACCAATGGCTGCTGCACCGATACCTCTTGCTATGGTGATCAAAATACCGCTCCTGACATCAGCAACGTCAGAAATGGCGTAGGAGAGTCCTGGGATCTGTGGAAGAACATTGCAGCTCAGGCCAAGCATGGTGAGTACGGCAATCCCGATAATTTCTGTAGTGACTTTGAGGCAACTAACTGGATGAGCGCCACTATCCAGACAAAAGACGAAGAGATTATCAAGAAGATTATTGGCGTCTGCAAGAGAGATCCAAGAGAAGGTAAGGTCACAACTGGCGGTATTGTAACCGTCAAGGACAGTACCGATAACTGGTACCTCTCATGGACCATCAACCGTCAGCCACAGTTCAGAGCACAGGACAAGGACACCGTACTTATCTGGGTCTATGCACTAAGCACTAACAAGCCTGGTAACTTTGTAAAGAAGGCTATGCGTAACTGCACCGGTGAAGAAGTGTGCCAGGAGTGGCTTTATCACATTGGCGTTCCAACCAAGAAGATTGAGGACTGGGCCAAGAACCGCTGCAACACCACTACGTGCTTCATGCCTTACATCAACGCATTCTTCCAGCCAAGAAAGGCTGAGGACAGGCCTCTAGTTGTTCCTGAGGGTTCCGTTAACTTTGCCTTTATTGGACAGTTTGCCGAGACTCCTCGTGACACTATCTTTACTACGGAGTACTCAATCCGCACTGGTATGGAGTCTGTCTACACGTTGATGGACGTTGATAGGGGCGTACCAGAGGTTTGGGGTTCTCAGTACGACATCAGAGAGCTTCTAAGGGCAACCTTCTATGCTCTGGACAAGAAGACGTTTGATAAGGCGCCGCTCTCGTTCAAGGAGAAGATGCTCTTGAAGGTAGCTCTCAAGGCCGTCAAGGGCACTGATATTGAGCTACTGCTCAGGAACAGCGGACTGATCAAGTAGAAGTGCGGAGAAACCCGCAGAGTCAAAACGATTAACTACACGCGACAAAAACGTGTGAGTAACACAAAGGTGGCTGCAGATGACATGTCAAATGCAGCCACTTTTTTACGATTCAGATAAACTACTTTGAGATAAGACTATGAGTACTGGATTGCATACTATTGAGGCCTGTAAAAATAGCTAAAACTGCATGAGTAACAAAAATCGAGAAAACAATTTATAATTTGTAGAAGCAAGAAAAAGTACTGGTAAGGCATCCAATTTACATCGAAATACAATGGTATTTTGAGGAGACTATAAGATGAATGACTACTTAAAATTAAATAAAGATAGATGGAATAAGGTAAACAATGACTATACCCAGCCATTGACGCATGAAGAATTAGAAGAAGCTAAAAATAATCCAATTGCCGTTGCATTAACGGTTGGCAAAAAAGTTCCAACAGAATGGTTTGAAAAGACCAACGGAAAAAAGATATTAGGTTTAGCTTGTGGTGGCGGTCAGCAGGGACCCGTTTTTGCTGTTAAAGGCTATGAAGTAACCATAATGTATTTTTCTACAACACAAAT
>CAUTOT010000157.1:0-2905 GCA_963539765.1 uncultured Atopobium sp.
CATCAGAATGAATTGCTCATGAGAATACTGGCGCAGCGTCCGCTTGATCCGGTACAGATTGCTGTCTCCCAAGTCTTTTTTAATGCTCAGGAACATATTTTGCATTGCCAGCTGATTCCTGTAGATATCCGCATTTACAAAGTACTCTTTAATACTCACCGAGTTCAGTTCATTAGTTCTTTGATAATATTTTCTTTGCTGGTAGAAGTCATCATGATACGCACCGTTATATTCGATAGCCACTAAATTTAATCCAGACAAATTTGACTTAGACATCTTGCCAAAAAGTAAATCTAATCTTCTTTCCTTAGCTTGTAACTCCGGGTTTATCTGGTCTTTTATTACATACGATTTATTCAACGCAATCGGCATTTGATTGAAACCACCTTCACAATATGGGAGAGCAGATCTAATTGCCATCTTTACTTCCATGGGAGAGGCTGCATCAGAAAAGAAAAAGCGCATATTCTTTTGTGTGACATGCAATCCAGGAGAATAAGGTTCAAGCGCATTCAATAGAGATATGAGCTCGTCCGTAGTCAATAACGGCGTATTAAATTCGCAGAGATCACCGTTTGGGAGATGACCATAACTGGTCATCAGTAGATTAGCCAGCACAATTTGATGAAGAGGACTTTTATTCCTAGAGAGCAAGCAAACAGCTAGGGGAGGCGCAACACAATAGATATTTTGACCCAAATCAATAAGAGATCCTGTCGGCAAAAGGCATTTGAACTGGTGAGATATTCGTTCATCGCAAAATCTTGTTCTCGAATTGTTTCTTAATAGTTCATGAGTAGTTTTTCCTAAGACAATGCCGTATGCTTTCCTTAGAAAACAAAGCTTTTCATCGTATATCTCGGTCGAACACGCTGAATACGTCGCGCGCAAATCCCTTGTTGTCCGTTGCAACAAAACATCTTCATTTCCGCGTATCTTAAGTTGTGCACAGATTTGTAGTGCAGTTTCATGCGAGAAAATAATATCCATTCGTTCCTCCTTAAAATGAGTAACGAATATAACAGCAGGACTTTTCAGCAACCTGTCAGCAGCTTGACAGACTTCCGTTTCTTTTCTGTCAAAACAAGACAAGCCCTCTCATACCTGCAGGTAAAAGAGGGCTTGATAACAGAGCAAATTAAAGTTCAAATGAAACAGTCTAATCAATCATCACAAAACTTATATGACTAATCAAGATGTCAGCTAAACGTGCTTGTAGGTAACAAACTTGAAAGCGATGCCTTCTGGAGTCACGCCGCCATCTTCTTCGTTACAAACTTCCCACGCAGGATCTTCGTCCAGGTTGGGGAAGTACGTATCCGCATTGACCACGGTGTCGTGCTTCGTCACGTACGCGTAAGAGCACTTGTCGAGAAGAGCGCGGTAAATTGAAGCTCCACCAAGAAGCCAGACCTTCTCGGGAGCTTCATCCGCAACTAAACGAAGCGCTTCCTCTGTCGACGACACCACCTCAACGCCTTCAACCTGGTAATCGGCATTTCTAGAAATGACAATGTTGCGGCGACCTTTAAGCGGTCCACCAGGGAAGCTCTCCAGCGTCTTTCTGCCCATGACAACCGTGCAACCGCGCGTGTGCTCAACAAAATGCTTCATGTCAGCCTTGTTGGGGATGAGAAGATCTCCGTCGCATCCGATGCCCCAATCGCGTGTTACAGAAACAATTGCGTTCATGTGGTTCTCCTGGCAAGTATCGTCTTACATGAAATGATGATCTTAGCTTGAGCATCCGTCCGGGCGCCTGCAGCGCCAGCCGCGTCTGCAGCAACTGCGCCTAAACCGCAATCGGAATGTTCTTGATCTGCGGACCGTGCTGATAATCCTCGACAATGAGGTCGTCAGTAGTGAAGTCGTAGAAGTTGGTGATGTTAGGGTTCAGGCTCACCTTTGGCGCATCAAAGGTGGGGCGAGAAATCAATTCTTTAACAATGTCAACGTGGCGATCATAAATGTGAGCGTCGGCAATCATGTGAACCAGCTCACCAGCCTCCATGCCGCTGACCTGCGCAACCATCATGAGCAAGATAGCGTACTGGCAAACATTCCAGTTGTTAGCTGCAAGAATGTCCTGGCTACGCTGAACAAGCAGCAGGTTGAGCGTAGGTTTATCCTTACCTGGCTCCTGAGTAACGTTGTAAATTGCGTTGAATGCGCAAGGGTAGAGGTTCATCTCAGAAAGATCGGCAAAGGTATACAGGTTAGTCATAATACGACGGCTGAACGGATTCTCTTTGAGGTCCTTGAGTACACGATCCATCTGGTCATAATCGCCATCGGAGTAGTGAGAAACCTGTCCAACCTGATAACCGTAGGCTTTGCCAATGGAGCCAGACTCGTCAGCCCATGAATCCCAGATGTGTGAGTTAAGATCGTTAACGTTGTTGGACTTCTTCTGGTAAATCCACAGAATCTCGTCCATAGCGCTCTTGAGCGCAGTGCGACGAAGCGTCAGCGCTGGAAACTCCTCGCGCAAATCATAGCGATTACAGACGCCAAACTTCTTGATTGTGTATGCGGAGGTACCATCTTCCCAGGTAGGACGGACCTTCTCGCCCTCGGTGGTGGTGCCGTTTTCAATAATGTCGGAGCACATATCAATAAAAATGCGATCTGCTTTGCTCATATTCAATCCTTCAAAATACCGTTCAAAATGGAATAAACACCTGCTAGTTGTACGTATAGCAAGTCTTTTCCAAGTACATTACCAGTTGCTGTCAGTATAAGCGCTGTAGGGATCCCCAAAAAGCGGGCTTGAGGAAGTCTGATTGCTCGAAACACAAGAACGTCCCAGTCCCGAGAGCAGCATAATAACTATAAAAAATAGCAAGCCTGCAGGGAAAGGAGAGCCGTCAGGCATCTGCGACGGATCGTTTGGGTCAAAGTCAGG
>CAUTOT010000158.1:0-2883 GCA_963539765.1 uncultured Atopobium sp.
AACCACGAAAACCACCATGAGTTGAAAACAAGTGTCAAGCACACCAAGGCCTGAACTAAAGTATATGATGACCTCATGACAGACGTGATTACACTGGCTAGCATTGCTGCCGCTCTCCTTAAGATCGTACTCCGCGTCAACGACGAGGCAGAGGCCGCTGACCTGATCGGGCATGCACAAGAAGCGGCCTCGTTTTTAAGCCGCCTCAAGCGACGCGAGTCGAACATTCCAAAGTCAATCACTCATCGCATCGAAAAACAGCTTCAGGCAAAGCTCGAGGGAATGTACGACCGATGCATTGGCCAAGGTATTGACATCAATTCTCTAGAACCCGTTGCAACAGAAGTTGCGATTCTGCTCGAAGAAATGGCTCAACAGAAGTCGTTACTTGTCACTGCTGCACGTTCGCCTGAGGAATTCCCCAGTATACTCCAATCGAATGCGGCCCACCGCCGAAGCAAGGTTGAAGAAAGACTCGAACCCTACTTTGACGACTTAGTGATTGCGGTTGCTGAGGAGTACGCACAACTAGCACCGTGGTCACCTTATTACCAACAGCAATCATTCAATGCAGTTTTTGACAAGCTGGAAGATCTGATAGAGCTTGGAGAGACAAACATTGAGATTACCCGGCATGGTCTACGCGACTTAAAAGCTGGGCAATCACAAATTCTCCGAGCAATTGAAGAACTGCCTGTTAAACACCCAACACGGACACGCATATTCTTCGGCAAACGTCCGAGCCTGGCCTCAAACTTCGTGTTACGAGAAGAAGCGAGCCAGCTATACACCCTGGCGATTACTGAAACCGCTCCACGGACTGTGCTTATTGGAATGTGCGGATCCGGTAAATCGCAACTTGCAGCCTTCATTGCACATACATGCGAAACAGAGAAATGGAAACTAGTTGCCTGGGTCGACGCCTCATCCCGACGGACGATAAAAAGAGGCCTTGCCCAACTAGGCATACGACTTGGATTGGAGTTACGACACGGTCACGACGAGGATGCAATTGTTCGCCACTGTCTCGACACATTAAGATCGTCGAAAGCCGATAACCGAATTCTCATTTTTGACAACGTTAGAGATATACAAGACCTAACCGAACTAGTACCTGAAGGCCCACACCTGCGCGTTATCGCAACAACTACCAACGCAATCGGTTGGCGCCAACAATCATGGCATCTAATTAACGTTGGAATGTTCACAAGGGGCAGAGCCCGCGACTATCTGCTAACTGCGACAGGATCCGACGACAGCCAAAGCGCGGAACTGATTGCAAAGTGTCTCGGCGACCTCCCTCTCGCACTAGCACAAGCAGCGGCAACTGCATACAACGAGAAGTGGTCACTTGAAGAGTATCTAAGGCGTCTTAACACGTATTGCAGCGACTACATAGTACGCCCAGTGCCAGGGGACTCCTACAAGGACGAGGTAAGTTTAGCGATCGCACTCGCGCTTGAGACTGCACTAAGCACACTTGAATCCGATTCGCGCAAACACGCAGAACATATGGTCAATACGCTCGCTTTGTTGGCAGAATCAGGAACACCGACAGATTGGTTCAAACTAGCACAAATAGATAATTACGATAAGGCCAGTTTAGACACTCAACAAGAAACCAAGCACCAAGCTCTTACAACTCTTATCAACGCCTCGATAATTCAACAATCAAATGATACTAGCATTAGTAGATTACACCGCCTCCAGTCACGAGTTATCCGCGAAAACTGGAGTAACGAAGAACAAAAGAGATATGAACATTTTGCCGCAGCATTCCTCAACAGCGTCAGTTGCGACAATCTCGCACTAAATCAGACTAGCGAAAGAATTGACAGAGTACGAAATCTCATCGTTCAACTTGACTCAATCTCAAGACAGCAACATAGTCATGCAATGGTCGGCGACATAGAAATATTATCGTGTTTAATCAACACATTCAGTATGGCGCAACGCGCAGGTATTCAACATGAGACTTGTTCACTGAGCAACATCGCTCATCAAGTGGTCGCAAAACTCGGCACAACACACCCCCAAACACTAACGATCTTGAACAACCTCGGCGTCGCCCACTACTATTCTCAACACTACGACACAGCAAGACAGTTATTTCAAACATTACTTACAAAACAAGAACAATTATTTGGTTCGACCCATCCAGATACGCTCGCAACAAAGTCGAATTTAGCTTCAGTTTCCCAGTCCACAGGTCGACTAGACGAAGCCATCACTGCACATAACGAGATCCTCAACATTAGGAAGCAGAATTTTGGGGAGGATCATTCGGACACAATCACATCACGCGCTCTACTTGCTTCAGCCTACACACAATTAGGGCGAATTGATGACGCCGTTCAACTGTATGAAGAAAGCATAGACATTCAACTTCGAAATAATCGACACAACGATCCTCTCACATTGTCTTTACTAAGATGTTTAGGGGAAACGCTCAGCTCTGCCGGCTACACCAATGAGTGCATTACTTCGTATACCCATATTATCGAAAGACAAATACAGGTCATTGGCAAGCGGCATCCTGACACAATCACCACCCAACACAGCCTTGCCCGCGCCTATCAGGAGCTGGGCAAGATAAACGAAGCAATCGAACAATATAAAGAAATACTTATCGCGGAACGACAAACATTCGGCGATACAGGTGCACAAACACTTACAACACAGGCAGACCTTGCTTCTTCCTACGGACAAATCGGACATTTTAAAAAGGCAATCGGCCTATTTAAGCGCACAATCTCCGTTGCATATAAACACTACCCCGAGGACGTTCCACTTCTACTCAATCTAGAATTTGACCTTAGCTCGACGTATCGATCTGCAGGTAAGTTAAAATCTGCAATCAACTTACTTGAAAGAAGCCTTTCA
>CAUTOT010000159.1:0-2867 GCA_963539765.1 uncultured Atopobium sp.
TACGTGGTCAGGTGCTTGTAATCCTCCGGCGTCGGAGCAACCTCAAACGTCGACGTGCGCCTGCGGTCAGCCGCTAGCGATAGCACGTCAATCTCGGACACGGCAATACCCTCGCCAAACACGCCAGAGTCGGCAAGCACACGGCCATTCTCGACAACAAGATCATGGCCCGAGAAAACCAAATCAGTCGTAGACTCGCCCTCACCTGCGCTTGCGTAAACGTATCCGCAGATCAGACGCGCGCTTTGCTGCGCAACCAGCTGACGACGGTACGCGGACTTGCCGGCCAGCGCGGGCGATGCGGACAAGTTGCAGATCAGCGTGGCGCCGGCGACGGCGTGCGCGTTTGACGGCGGCATGGGCACCCAGAGGTCCTCGCAGATTTCCGCGCCCACAACCAGCTCAGGGATGGTGTCACACGCAAACAGCTGGTTGGTACCAAACGGCACCTCGCCCAGCAGACCAAAGTCCACACTGGTGACCGTCTTGGGGCCAGAAACAAAGTGTCGGCCCTCGTAAAACTCGTTGTACATGGGCACGTAGCGCTTAGGCACCAGGCCCAAAAGCTCTCCCCTAAAGAGAACGGCGGCGCAGTTGTAGAGCTTGCCGGCCACGCGAACAGGCAGGCCTAGCAGCAGCAACGCGTCGACGTCGGCCGTGCGGGCGGCAATGGAAACCAAGCCACGCTCGGCAGCGTCCAAGAGGGCATCCTGCCAGAACAGGTCCTCGCAGGTGTAGCCCGTGATGCAGAGCTCGGGCAGCACGACCACCTTGGCACCGCAATTACCTGCGGCTTCTTCGATGGCAGCCAGACAACTCTCCACGTTAAACGCCACGTCGGCCACGCGGACGCGCGGCGTGATACTTGCAACTTTGATGAATCCGTCTTGCACAATGGCCTCCTTACATGCCGCTTGGGACAACGGGTGCCGCATCCGACGACCACGATCCCAGCTGCGCGTTGGGGTTTGCATCCAAGGTCAATGGCGAGAAACCCTGTGTACGGTAGCTACGAAGTGCGCCCACGGCAATCATTGCGGCGTTGTCGCCACAAACCGACATCGGAGGCACTGTTACTCGAACACCCATATGACCAAAGGTTTCTTTATATGCAGCTCTAAGTGCGGGGTTCGCAGCGACGCCGCCACCCACGCAGAAATCGGAGACGCCCGTCTCTTCAACAGCGGTTTTAGCCTTTGCAACCTGCACGTCAATAACTGCCTGCTCAAACGAGGCAGCCAAATCAGGCAGATTGATTGCTCTACCTGCGCGATTCTCGCCCTCAATGTAGGTGATAACGGCGGTCTTTAGGCCAGAAAGACTAAAGGAATAGTCACCGCTATGCATCATCGCGCGCGGGAAGTGGATGGCCTTAGGATTGCCCTGAGCTGCAAGTTTGCTGATCACAGGGCCGCCTGGATAGCCCAGACCCAGCGCCTTAGCAACCTTGTCAAAGGCCTCGCCCACGGCGTCGTCAATGGTGGAGCCCAGGACCACGTAATCTCCCCAGGCACGCACGTGTACCAGCATAGTATTGCCGCCCGAGACCAGGCTGGCCACAAACGGAGGCTCCAGGTCAGGCGTCTCAAACAGGTTGGCCAGCAGGTGGCCCTCCAGGTGATGAACGGGAATAAGCGGCAGGTCAGTGGCCACGCAGAAGCCCTTGGCAAACGCTACGCCTACAACGAGTGCTCCAACAAGGCCAGGACCTGCGGTAACACCAACGGCGTCCAGGTCAGACGGCACCAGCGTGTCGCAACCAAAGTGCGCACCTGCGCGGGCCATGGTCTCCTCAAAAAGACCCACAATAGCCTCGGTATGCTTGCGAGAAGCAATCTCGGGCACAACACCGCCAAAGCGAGCGTGGAAGTCAATTTGCGTTGCGACAACATTTGCGCAGACCACGCCGTGAGAATCCATGATGCACATGGCGGTCTCATCGCAAGACGACTCCAGGCTGAGGATCAAATCCCCCGCCTCGCGCAGTGCCGCAAGCGTCTCTTCAGAGCGCTTACCTGCAACAATAGGCCACGGGCGCACCGATGCATGAGGCTCAGGGTTCCTGGCCTCAAAGCCCGCGCCAACCTCCAAAGGCAGCTGCGCCGTCATCAACAGCGCCGCACAATCTGGACCGTAATATCCCGGGCGACGACCAACCTCGGCAAATCCCAGCTTGCTATAGGCACCCTGAGCTGGAGCGTTATCCTCCTCCACCTCAAGGGTAATCGCGGATGCTCCCAGCATCTGAGCATCGTATGCCACGCGTTCTACCAGCTTGGATGCAATTCCCTGGCGGCGACGCTCAGGCGCAACCACCACTTCTTCCACCTCAAACTGAGCTCCTGCCAGGCGACCACCCGCAAAACCAATAACCGTTCCGCGGTCGTGAGCCAGCCACCAGCTGCGCCCAACGCCCGAAAGCTCGTCATAGAACGCCTGCTTTGACCAGGCAGAATGTGCAGCATCAGCATATGTTGCCGCCTCAAGCTCCGCCACCTGATCCAGATCGTTCATCGTCATCGGACGAAGCTGCAAGTGAATGTCCGCCAGCGCATCATCCACGCCGGTCAGAGCTACCGTTGCCGGCTCCTTCAAGCCCAAACGCTTGCGCTCCGACTCCTCCGCGTCCGAAAGTCGCGTGTAAATGGGCAGCACCAGCGCCGGATCACCCGCGCCCGCCTGCTGGTACTCAGGCATGCACACCGCGCGTACCAGGCCTTCTCCTGTTGGGAACCACGTTGCTTCATCGGTGTATGTCGAGAAACCCGCGTGCTCAAAACGCTCGCGGTACTTCACTAAACCGTTGCCTGTGAGCGTGAGCTGAGCCTTATCAGTCCTGCTCGACCACTCCTCCACACAGGCGTCTG
>CAUTOT010000160.1:0-2853 GCA_963539765.1 uncultured Atopobium sp.
GTCTTAAATATGCTCGGAGGTATGGATACCTGTACCTCCGGGTCTATTTATTTAGACGGAAAAGAAATTGGCGGGCTTTCGGAAAAAGAAAGAACGCTCTATCGCCGTCATGACATTGGCTTTGTTTTCCAGTTTTACAATCTTGTTCCTAATCTCACTGCAAAAGAAAACGTTGAGCTTGCTTCTCAGATTTGTCTTGACCCTATGCAGCCAGAAGATGCACTTCGAGCTGTTGGTCTTGAGCATCGTATGGATAACTTCCCAGCTCAGCTCTCCGGTGGAGAGCAGCAACGCGTTTCTATTGCACGCGCTTTGGCAAAGAATCCGCGTCTTCTGCTCTGCGATGAGCCAACAGGTGCGCTGGATTATAAAACAGGAAAGCAAATTCTTAAGCTCTTGCAGGATATGTGCAAAGAGCAGCATAAGACCGTGGCTATTGTCACGCACAACTTTGCGTTCACTCAAATTGCCGATAGGGTAATCCACGTTAAAGAGGGTCAAGCTCAATCGGTAGAAATTAATCAGCATCCAGCTGACGCACTTACTGTCGAGTGGTAGTTATGCCCCGCGCTCTTTTTACCGAGATTACTCGGACCATCAAAGGGTCTCTCGCCAGATTTCTTGCAATTGCAGGAATTGTGGCGTTGGGCTGCGGCTTCTTTGCGGGACTCAAAATGGCAAGCCCTGACATGCAAGAAGCGGCTCATGCGTTTTATGCAAACCAGCATCTTTATGACCTTCGCGTCATCTCAACGCTTGGATTAAGCGAGAAGGACGTTTCTGCCCTGGCGTCAGTTGAGGGTGTTGAAACGGTTATGCCTTCTCGTACGGTAGACGTTATGGCTACACTGACGTCGTCGCAATCTACTGCTCGCGTGAGTTCTTTTAGACCCGGTGAGCTTAACCAGCCAATAGTGGTTGAAGGAAGACTTCCTCAAGGACCTTACGAGTGCGTGATGAGCGCAGATCCCAAGAAACGTGCTGATATCAGTCTTGGTCAAGAGATTGAGTTACCAGATACTTCAAACGGTGTTCATTTAAAGGGCGGCTCGTACACAGTTGTTGGTTTTGTAAATGCGCCAACATATCCGTATGTCAGCAATTTTGGCACCACATCGTTAGGCAATGGCATTGTGCAGCAATTTGTGTATGTCACTGAAGATGCTTTTGCAAATGATGACCCCTATACCGAAGCGTATCTAACGGTTCAGGGTGCTACCAGGTATAAGAGCGGCTCATCGGCGTATCAGAGCGCTGTTGATAGCGTTGCAGAACGCATTACACAGATGAATCCGTCGCTTGCTGCTCTTCGTTTGCAAGAGCTCAAAGATGACGCTCAAACTCAGGTTGATGAGGCTCGTCAAAAGCTGGAGCAATCAAGACAAGAGGCCGCGGATAAACTAGGGGATGCTCAGAAGAAGCTTGATGATGCGGAGGCACAAATTTCCGCTCAGCAGCAAAAGCTGGATGATGGTCAGAAGCAATATGATACAGGACGTCAGCAGCTTACAGCTTCGCGCTACAGTGCTGAGCAGCAATTTGCACAAGCGGAAGCTCAGATTACAGCTTCAGAGGCACAGATAGCCCAGGGAACGGCTGAGCTCAGTGCAGGAGAGGCTCAGTATCAAGCTGGCCTTGCTGCTTTCAATGCAGGACAAGCAACGTTTGCGCAGCAAAAGAGTGCGTTTGAAGCGGGTAGA
Organism: uncultured Atopobium sp.; assembly: GCA_963539765.1. Classification (GTDB taxonomy): domain Bacteria; phylum Actinomycetota; class Coriobacteriia; order Coriobacteriales; family Atopobiaceae; genus Lancefieldella. The sequence goes on from CAUTOT010000160.1 coordinate 1,701, forward strand.
GATGCGTTTCTTGCAGGACTTGCTGCGCAAGGAATTACGGCTTCTACCCTTGAAGAAGCACAGCAGCAGCTCAGTGCTTTAGGTCTGGCAACTACGCAAGTGGACGCCCTTCTCGCCACACAGGCACAGATTGGCGCTGCAGAGACAGAACTTGCTTCCCAGCAGCAGGCTTTAGCAGTCGCGCGAGAAGAGCTAGATCAGCGCACGGCTCAACTACATGAGGCAGAGTCTCAGGTAGCTCAGGCGCGCCAGGATTTGGCAGAGGCAAGGCTTGCTACTGCAGATCAGCTGTCTGCAGCTCAAGAAAAGCTTGCTGCTTCACTTAGCCGCCTGAGTGCAGGGCAAACGGCACTTCAAAGCGCTGAAGTTCAGACTGCTGAGGGAAGGCAGAGTCTTGAGGAGCAGCGTGCTGAGGTTGAAAAGCAACTTGCTGATGGTCAGGCAAAAATTGATGAAGCTCAAAAGAAAATCGACGAGCTCAAAGAGCCCGATGTGTATGTACTTGATCGTACAAAAGAGATTGGCGTTGCAGCGTATCAAGCAGACTCTGAGCGTATCAACGATATTGCTAATGTGTTCCCGCTGATGTTTTTCTTGGTGGCTGCTTTGGTGTCACTTACCAGCATGACGCGTATGGTTTCTGAAGAGCGCACGCTTATTGGCGTTCATAAGGCGCTTGGCTATTCAACTGTTCAGATTGCGGCAAAGTACCTCCTATATGCCTTGTCTGCTTCACTTTTAGGCGCTGTTATTGGCATAGCATGTTTAAGCCAGGTGCTGCCAGGCGTTATTGTTTCTGCTTACGGATCTATTTACACCATTCCAAATGGGGGAGCTCCTTATCCTATCCAGCTAGATAGCGCGCTGCTTTCGGGACTTTCTGGTATAGGCATTACGCTTCTTTCGACCATGGCCGCCGTTTTGTCCTCTCTGAAAGAAGAGCCTTCTAGTCTCATGCTTCCAAAAGCTCCAAAAGCGGGTTCAAAGATTTTGCTTGAGCGTGTTGAGCCTCTATGGTCCAGATTGTCTTTCTCGTGGAAAGTTACAATCAGAAACCTTGTCCGCTATAAGCGACGTTTGATTATGACGCTCGTGGGAATTGCTGGATGTACTGCACTTTTATTAGTGGCTTTTGGCCTTAGGGATTCCATTA
>CAUTOT010000161.1:0-2834 GCA_963539765.1 uncultured Atopobium sp.
CTGGAGTTTCTGGTGCCTCCTGCGCGATTCGAACGCGCGACCTGCGGTTTAGAAGTTATGTTTTCTACCGCTCATTATGTTTCGTTACGCTCGATAAATGCCGTTACAACCTGCAAAAACAAGTTTTTGTCCGGTGTGTATAGTAAAACAATCCATACAGTTTGGAGGCAGGTTGGAGGCAGCGCCTCCAACCAACTTGTTGCACGTTAAGGAGAAACGGCATGAATATCTCAGTCAGATTGCGTGGCAAGGTTTGGCAAGCAAGGGTGAGGTATCGTGGAGCAGATGGACTTATTCATGAGAAGCACCACTCTTTGAGTGCTCCATCGGATAAATCTGGTCGAGGAAAAAAGACCGCTATGCTCGAGGCTGAGAAATGGGTTAAGGATGCGGGGTTTGTTGAGGTTGTTGAACAGAGTCAAGCAACAAGGCTTGATTGTTCGGCGTACACATACTGTCTCAATTACTTTAAGAGCCTTGTGGCTACGCAGCAAATAGAACGCCGCACCTATACGTCTTACAAGAATAGTATCCGATACATAGATCTCTTCTTTGGGGAGAAACGCTTACAGGACCTTACTATTACAGACGTTGAGATGTATGTGTCCTGGCTTTATGACTCCAACTACTCAGCAAACACCATTAAGAAGGCGTTTAACGGCTTAAGACAATGTACACGCCATGCTGTGGCGATTAGAGATTTGCAATATGACCCTTGTGCGTCAATTAAAGCTCCAAGGGGCCAACTTGCACCGCCAAATCCGCTAGATGAACCTTCCCGTAGGAAGCTCCAAGTTATGCTTGCCGCTCTAGAGCTTTCTCCAATGGTCATTGCAACGTATCTGGCATATTTTACTGGCATGAGGCGTGAGGAATGTTGCGGGCTCCAGTGGAAGGATGTGAAACTCAAAGCAGAAGATGTCACAGCACATCTCTGTCGCGCTATCTCATACGACGGGGGCAAGACCTATGTGAAAGGCTTAAAAAACGGTAAAACCAGAACGGTACCTGTCCCAGCCCCACTCGTAGATATTCTCAAGCAGTGGCGCACTAAGTACATTGAAGACTGTATGTTGATGGGAATTGCGTTTAATGAAGAGATGTACGTTTTAGGTGATTTCTCTGGTGAGTATCTCAGGCCAGAGCGAGTAACCGCATGGTGGAAGAGGCACTCGGAAGAATGGGGACTTTTAGGAACGCAGGGGAGACGGCCAGTCTTTCATGATCTGCGCCACACGTATGCCACAATTGCGGTTAGGACCATGGACATCAAGAGTGCGCAAGATATTCTTGGCCACAGCGATGTTAATATGACGATGCGCTATGCAGATACAGACATGGAACAGCTTCAGAGAGCTGGCAGAGCTATCGGAGAAGCTCTTAATGATGCTCATAAAAACGGAGCAGAAATATTACAGCTTCAGCGAGCAATATAAAAAGAGGAGCTTGAAGCTCCTCTTTTTATGCGGTAAGTTTTAATCAATCCACTTCGAAGCAAATTTTAATAGTCCACAGTCAGAGAACACGCTAATTAATGCCTCGTTTTTGGTGCTGTATTCGATAATCAATTTGGCAACTTCAACTGCAAATTCTTTGGTGTCTTCTTTTGACAACAAAGAAATTAATATATTCAAACATTCGACATAAGTTGTTTTATTTCTACCAACTTCTGCACAATACAGACGTTCATCGTGAGCGCAAATATTTCTAATTTTTACAAGTTTATTTAGCTTAGACTGTAACTCATTTCTAGACAGATATTTTTGATTTGGTTTACGGCCAATGACTTTAATGATCCTAGAACAGACCTTATTTTGTTCTTTGGGTTTCATTAGATCATAGAAATGTTCAATATTTCCAAAAGTCATAGCATTAGCAATAACCCAAAGCGGTATTTCATCATGATTTTCTTTATAGTGCGCCACAAAGTCATAATGACATTTTCCATACAAAATATTATTAATAACGTTTTGGAACTTGCTGTAAGCGTCATTAAACTTTTTTCTACCTGGTAGATAACTGTCAGGGCTAGTAAAATTAGACAGTACTAAATATGGCATAGGATCTTTATGCTTTTCACAAAATGTATAACAACAAATAGTACGTACCATTACTTCTACTTTAGTTAAATAATGGAATGTAATGCCACGCAATTTTCTGTCAAATAAAAACAGTTGATATATGTGGTCGAAATGGGTGCCGCTTATGTATGTATCGGTTCCTGTGCTCGACGTTTTTTCCGTATCAATAAACGGGTCTTTGTAGCCGTTTACAAGTGAGTAGTATCCCTCAGATAACAATAAATTATATGTGTTATCATCGGTTTTTACTCCTCTAGTATTCAAAAGTTTTATCTGCTCTTTGATAGAAAGAAAAGGCTTGTCCATATATTCTCCCAAAGAAAAAAGCGACTACACGTAGGCAGCCGCTTTTTGGTCTCGGTTCCGTAGAATGTCAACGAGACGTATCACTGCCAATAATATATATGTCATGTATACGCATGTAAAGAGTATTACTAAAAAAACAATTATTCCCTTAACAATTTTGTAACTTTAATAGACCTTTTATATTAAGACTATTTACTCTTCTTCAGACGCAGCTTTCGATTTTGTAACGGGCTTCTTACGCTCATCCTTTTTCATTTTTGCAATGGCCTTGCGGCTGTCATCTGTTACCTTTTCGGGCAAGAATAAGCGCGAGATTAGAGCTTCTGCGATTTCTGAATTTTTAAGGTTCTGCCCAGTCGTATTCTTGATGGCAATTCTCAGCTTATTAATGACTTCAGTTGAGATGATATGGTCGGCAAGGTTTTCTCCAGAGAGTGCAATGCGTCT
>CAUTOT010000162.1:0-2833 GCA_963539765.1 uncultured Atopobium sp.
GCTTATTGATACTGCCGGACGTCTGCACACCTCATCCGATCTTATGCGTGAGCTTGCTAAAGTTGTTTCGGTTACCAGAAAGCGCGCAGGAGATATTCCTGTAAGTGTTGTTCTGGTTATTGATGCAACTACTGGCCAAAACGGCCTTAATCAGGCAAAAGAGTTTAACGACGCCCTGTCTTTGGACGGTCTTATTGTTACAAAGCTTGATGGCACTGCTAAGGGAGGAATTGCTCTGGCAATTTCAAACCAGCTTAACCTGCCTATTTATCGTATTGGTGTGGGCGAGTCAATTGATGATCTTCAGACATTTGACGCTCGATCATTCTGTGAAGCACTTGTTGGTGAGGGAGTTCAGTAATGTTTAACAGCCTGCAAGATAGACTGCAAAATACATTTTCCGCTCTGCGCGGAAAGGGCCGTCTCACTGAGGACGATATCAATTCAGCAATGCGAGAAATTCGCATGGCTCTTCTCGAGGCTGACGTTAACTACAAGGTAGTTAAGGAGTTTGTCGGCCGCTGCAAAGAGCAGTGCATGACCGCTGACGTGCTAGAGTCTCTGTCTCCAGCTCAAAATGTTGTCCGCATTGTTCTGGATGAGCTCACGGCGCTGCTTGGTTCAACCGAGTCCAAGCTTACGCTGGCACAAAACCGCATTCCAAACGTCATTATGCTTGTTGGTCTTCAGGGCTCCGGTAAGACAACCGCAGCTGCAAAGCTTGCCTATCTGCTTAAGTCCCAGGGAAAGAATCCTCTGCTTGCCGCCTGCGACGTTCACCGTCCCGCAGCAGCAGATCAGCTTGAAACACTTGGTTCAGAGATTGGCGTGCCAGTCTATCGCGGTGATGGCAAAGACGCAGTTGCTATTGCGTCTCAGGCTATCCAAGAAGCTGTTGACCACCTCAACGACCTGGTGATTGTCGATACCGCTGGCCGTCTTCAAATTGACGAAGAAATGATGAAAGAGGCCGTTGCTATTAAGCGTGCTGTCAAGCCAGACCAGATTCTTATGGTTGTCGACGCTATGACCGGCCAGGATATTGTCAATGTTGTCAGCACCTTCGCTGAGCGCGTAGACTTTGATGGCGTTATCATGTCCAAGCTTGATGGCGATGCTCGTGGTGGTGGCGCACTTTCCGTACGTGAGGTTACCGGCAAGCCTATCAAGTTTGTTTCTATGGGCGAGAAACCCGATTCACTTGAGGTTTTCCACCCAGATCGTATGGCCAAGCGTATCCTTGGCATGGGCGACGTTATCTCTATTGTCGAGAAGGCCCAGCAGGCAGCTGACGAGAAACAGGTTGAAGATGCCGAGCGCATGTTGCGCGAGGGCTTCACAATGGATGACCTGCTTAATCAGATGAACCAAATCCGCAAGATGGGCGGTCTTGCAAAGCTTATTGGAGCTCTACCTGGTGGTGACCGCATGATGGCCCAGCAGGGCGGTGTGGATGATAGTTCTATGGGAAAGATTGAAGCTATCATTCATTCAATGACCAAAGAAGAGCGTGCACGTCCTAAGATTATTAACGGACAGCGCCGTCGTCGTATTTCCATGGGTTCTGGTCGTAGTGTTCAGGAGGTCAATCAGCTTATTCGCCAGTGGGGAGAGATGAATAAGATGATGGGCAAGATGAAGGCTATGACTCAGGGAGGCAATGCAAAGAAGGGCCGCCGTGCTATGGAGTCTATGATGAAGAACATGGGCTTTGGCGGAGGTCAAATGCCACGTTTCTAGGCTTTATCAATAAATATTTTTATATAAGAAATACTTTGGTCTGATTACTATCCCTACTGCTTTTTGTTACACATGGTAAACTTTCTCAAAAAGCAGTGGGGAGTAATTATGTCAATTAAGCGTATTACCTTTGTTGTATTAGGATGTGTAAGTTTGGCGCTTGCCGTTATTGGCGTAGTGCTTCCTATTTTGCCCACTGTTCCATTTTTAGCGCTCGCAGCATTTTGCTTTGCAAAATCATCCGATCGACTTAATAATTGGCTTATTAACACGAAGTTTTATCAAAATAATCTTGCTGATTTTAAAGCTGGAAAAGGGATGACTGTTAAGACTAAAGTGCGCATTCTTGCCACAGTAACTTTGGTCATGGCTATAGGTCTGATTGCCATGCTTATGAAAGGTGTTATTGTTGGCAGTATTATCCTTAGTGTTGTTTGGCTAAGCCACATTTACTATTTTGGTTTTAAAGTTAAAACGCTTGAAGAGTAAACAAAGAGCGTGTTGTAGATCTTCTGTAAGATATAAAAAACGCGCGCTTCAGAATTATTTTCTAAAGCGCGCATAATTTTATTCTCTAAGAAAAACCTAGTAGTGGATGATAATTGGATCTCCATCTTTGGCAATATCAAAGAGTTTTTGAGCGTTTTCATAGCTTAGGTTAATGCAGCCATGACTACCGCCAGTTCTGTAGATGTTTCCACCAAATGCACTTCTCCATGGGGCATTGTGGAAGCCAACTTCTTGACCTTTTACACCCAACCAGAAGTCAACGTGTGCATCCCAACCTGGTTTGCCATTCTCGTCATTTGGACCAAGAAGACGAGCGTTTCTGATATGACTGGTAATATACCAGACTCCTTCTGGAGTGTTGTGATGTCCGTCTGGGATACCAGTTACTACATCGGCTTCCCAAAGAATTGTTCCATCATCACCATAAAGGACAGCGTGCTGAGTGGTGAGGTCAACGTCAATATAACGACCGCCCCAGTCCTGCTCGCCCTGCTTAGTAAATTTATCGGCCGACTGTTTTGTAGGCAGTTCAATCTTTGTTGCCTGGCCAGCGGATAGACCGTCAGAGATAGCTTTTACAGCA
>CAUTOT010000163.1:0-2800 GCA_963539765.1 uncultured Atopobium sp.
CCAAAACGATCTTCAACCCTAAAGTCTGTAATGGTTGCGACAACCGCTTTAGGGGTGCCCGTAGCGGCTTCGGTGCTTGCGGTCTCAGCGAAAGCTGATTTTGCAGCAAGCGGAAGCGCAAGGGCCAGCAAGAAGACAAAACTTAACAGCTTAAACAGTCGTTTGTTCATCAGGACTCCTTTGCAATAGATACGTCTATTCTCACCTATTTCAAAGAGAATTTATTTGAGAATCTGCATATATCTATACTGCTTTTTAAAAGTTCAATTATTTATGCAGGTACAAGGAATTTGTGGTTTCTTTTTCTAATACCTTTCAAATGAAGTACAGTTAAATTCACAGGTTCTTCACAATTGTTCACAACGAACATTACACGCTATGAGCAGCAAACCGTAATAAAAATGGATAAATATTACCTCTAGTAATTCTAAATGCTGGACATTAGTCACTTTTTATACGTTATTCCGAATAGGTCATTTTTCTGTATGCAATTAAGGAGGCGAGAAGTTCTGTGGATCTTTGCAAGATAGACGGTTTTCTCGCCAAAAAAAGAACGCCTTGCCACGAGGACAAGACGTTCTTGTAACGTTGCGTGGAGCTGCGCGTCTGTGCTGCTACAATTGCGCGTCAGGCTTACTTGTGACGCTTAAGTGCAACTGCACTGCCCAGTGCTGCCAAAGATCCAAAGAGGACGCCAGCAACAGAAGATGCATCTCCGGTGTAGGGGAGGTTGGACTTCTTGCGAGTCTTAGCAGGTTTCTCTGGAGTTGGAGGAACCTGGGTATTAGTGACTACAAAGCCCTGAGTTGCGTCGCCAGTAATCTGGCTGGTGTAGCCGGCTACCTCGTCCTCAGAGATGGTGTAGGTAATCTCGGAGCCGTCAGCAGCATAAGCCTCAAGACCCGTGAAGGAATCCTGCCAGTTGTTGTCAGAGCTCAAGGTAAGGGTCTTACCAGTGTCAACGCCGTTTGCAAGCAGGTGAACAGTTACTGCTCCGCCCTCTGCGCCATTCCAGACTTTCTGTACAGGAATGTCTGTGTGGGCGTTCTTCTTGTTCTCAATAATCTTGATAGTGCCGGACTGATTGTCAACGTTTACGGTGTAGACAGTAGCGTCACGCACATAGCCATCCGGAGCGGTGATCTCTTCGATGGTGTAGGAACCGGTAGTGAGCCTCTCGGAGGTTGCAGTTCCGTCGGCGCCTGTAGTAAGAGTCCAAGAATCAGCTGGGTTAGCAACGTTTGTTACCTTAAAAGTTGCGCCTGGAAGCTGGGTAGTTGCGTTGTCAGCATCAACCTTGATGATGCGGATGCGGCCGACAAGATTGCCGATTGCGCCGCCGGAGTTGCTTGGAGAGTAGTAGGTAAAGCCAATCTCGCTTCTTGGAGCACCGCCAGCGTTGGTAAGCACGCCATAGTTATGCAAAGCCATACCTGGAATAAAAGTTGTGCGGTACTGCAGGAGGTAACGCTGACCCTGGGAGAAATCAACGCCGCTCAGGTTGAGGTGATAGGAGTGGCCGTCAGATGCAATAGAGAGTGCACCTGCAGGAATAGTGACCTCTTGGAGGTTGCTGTAGTTTCCCGTTGCATCAAAGTCTGCACGATACAGGTGGAAAGAGTTGGCAATGTAGGTTACAGAAGCTGGCAGGTCTCCACCGTTTCTATCAGAGAGGGAGTCAGAGAACTCAACACCAGTCATGTTAGAAGCGGAGTAGTTAAGGCGAACATACCAAAGTACCTCGGACTCAGTGCCGGTAACAGGGCCGCCCCACTTGTTGAGCCACTCCTGGCCAATAGTGTTCTTTGGACGAACAATCATGTTGAGAGGAACAGCGGTGCCGTTAACGCCAAAATCAATGTGGGTATTATCGCCAGCGTTGATAGCGTCGCGGTCGTAGAGAGCGGACAGCGAGAAGGTACCCTTAATTTGAGTATGGGTGTTTGCGTAGTCTGTATAAACAACATGCAGAGTTCCGCCGAAGATGCTACCTGCAGCTGGAGTTGGGTAAGCCCACGCTACGGTTGCACCGTTAGGATCTTTAACTTCAATTGGAGTTGTGTTTTGTGTGGCAGTGAACTGGACTTTATCGGGCAGAGTAATATCAAAATAGTCACCTTCTGCCACGGTAGATGCGGTAGATTCCCAGTTAATTGTAATATGGTACAGATTATCAGTGGTAATCTCATTTACTGGTGTATAGGTATCATCAGCCACAGACATGCTGGTAATTTGAACCGGTGAAACAGTTGCAGCAGAAGCGAATGTTGTCACAAAAGTAACAACAATCATAAATGGCACAAGAAATGCACCTAGTCTGACCAGTACTTTTTTCATAAACCAAACTCCAATTCGTCTTACGAGCGTGAGAAAATTATTGCAGATAGGTACTTAAAAAACTGTTACTAGTTTTAGTCGTCACAAAACAATTATATTTCAAAATACCGTACTTTTGACCTGCTCTTCTCGCCATATTCTGTATTTTATAATTGTTAGAAATTAGTAGCATTTCTCATCAGATTATAGAACTTTGCCGTCTTTTGTTTGCACAGAATAAGAAGACTTTTTGGCGTGAGTAATCTCTTGTGGTGTCATCGGCTGGTTGAAGGTATTATTAATAGCAATAAATTCGTGGTAGAGATATGTGCCCAGACGTGCAGTATTGCGCGCGGCACAGAATCCAGAGTGACCGGGAAACCGGAGAAGCGGAGTCATGCATGAGCGAGTCCAGGCCCAAGCAGTTTGTTGCAGTTCTAGACTTTGGTGCCCAGTACGGCCAGTTAATTGCACGTCGCGTGCG
>CAUTOT010000164.1:0-2786 GCA_963539765.1 uncultured Atopobium sp.
ATATGAAGATTTACGTCAGATAGGGCTTCTCGACCTTCTGGTCCAGAGTAGGAGAATCCAACGTTATCAAAATCAATGGAACCGTCAGCAACCTCGGTCAGAGGATTTTCTGGGCTGTTAATGGTAGAAGTTGCAAGCAGTACCTCGCAGATACGGCGGGCGCCTTCTTCTGCGATGATGATCATGGCAAAGACAAAGGAGAGCATCATAAGTGACATGAGCATCATAAAGCCATAGGTGATAAGGGAAGAGAGCTGACCAACACCAAAGGCGGTTCCCTGGGAAGAGACAATAAGATACGAACCAAAGTAAAGAATCAAAACAAACAGCACGTAAATAGTAAAGTTCATAAATGGCGAGTTCAGAGCTATGAGCCTCTCGGCTGAAGTAAAGTCTTTACGCAACTCCTCTGAGGCATTATCAAACTTCTGACGCTCAAAGTCTTCATTGACAAATGACTTAACAACGCGAATACCAGCAAGGTTTTCTTCTGCAGATTCATTAAGTGCGTCGTACTTCTTAAAGATCTTTTTAAAGATAGGGATAACTCTAGAAATAATAAGGTAGAGACCAAATCCCAGAAGCGGCATGATAGCAACAAAAATAATTGCAAGCCAGCCACCCATGATAAAGCCAGCAATAAATGCAGCAATAAACATGAATGGTGCGCGAACTGCCATGCGGATAAGCATCATAAATGCCATCTGTACGTTTGAAATATCAGTGGTCAAACGCGTTACCAGAGAAGATGATGAGAAAGCATCAATAGTGGTAAACGAGAATTTCTGAATATTTCGGAACATATCACGACGAAGGTTGCGGGCAAATCCTGTAGATGCTTTAGCAACTGAGATGCCAGAGAGTGCTCCAAACAGCAGTGACAACATTGCCATAGCAGCAAGAATGAGGCCCGACTGAAGAATGGCGTTGAGATCAGCACCAGCTCGAAGGGTATCAATAAGAGCTGCTGTTCTAAAGGGGATGAGAATCTCTAAGATGGTTTCTACCATAACAAAGACAGGTGTGAGAATAGTGTCTCTCTTAAACTCACCAATACTCTTTGAAAGGACCTTAGCAATCTCTCTAAAAGAAAGATTATTTACATCAACAATGCCGGTTAATGATGAAGGAGCCAGGGCTGTATCGGCTTCAGTTGATTCAACCATGTCTTCAAGTATTTCAGTTGATGCTACTTCTTCTGGCATGTTGTTTCTCCTTTCTCATCTCTGCTAATTGTGTTCCAATGCTCAACTAAACGATCTAAATATGCGCAAAATGTAACTTTTTCTTCATCTGAAAGAACGGACAAAGCCTGCGCTTCAAATGATGCAATAGATTCTTGAGCTTCTTGTGCCTGTTTACGCCCCTCTTTTGTCAGTGAAATAAGCGTTTGCCTGCGATCTTTATCTACACGAGTGCGTTCAACAAGACCTTTTGCTTCAAGTTTGCTCACCATTTCTGAAAGCGATGCAGACGTGTTCTTTGTCTTGGCGAGAAGATCTTTTTGTGTCATATCTCCATCACGATACAGTGCAGTCAAAATAAATTGTTGACCGCCACGGCATCCGCGTGTGATGTAAAGATAATGGCCCAAGTGGCCAAGATTGCGAATAATGCGCATCTCTTGAGTAGGTGAGGTAGGTGCTTGATGCATGAGTACCTCCCATAACAGAAATAATTCTTGTTAGGTATTATACTCAAAATTTTTGAGATAGCAAGGTACCTAACAATCAAGTACCGAAGTTTTATTTTCTTGAAATAAAAGCAGGTAAATTGTTTGAAGTTCCAACACTGTTTTTAAAGGTAGGCAAAATTTGCAAAAATTCTTCGCACTACTGCATAAGGAGACACCTTAGGAACATTGTGAGGGCAACCTGGAATAAAGAGGAGTCGTGCGGTTGGAATTGCCTCAGCGATACGACGAGTTTCCTCTGGATAAATCTCGTCGTACTCACCAGCCATGACAACAACAGGAACAGAGATATGTCCCAGGGTTGCAGGATCAATATGTGGATTGTCTACCATGAGCTCAAGATGCTCTGCAATACGAGCGGCTTCTGCAGGTGAAGGAACAGGGTAGCCGTCTTCTAGAACGGCACCTTCCCAGCCTTCAGCTGCCCAATGTTTATTGCCCTCAATGCTTTCATAGAGCCAGGTCATATCACCTAACGTATCAGGCTCAAGATTTGCTCCAATAGATACGAGAGAAGCAACAATATCTGAATAATCGCGTGCTAAAAGAAGACCTAGGATGGCGCCATCAGAAAAGCCCACAATATGAGCAGATGTAACGCCAAGCTGCTTCAGGACAACGTATGCATCTTCTGCCATCTGCTCGTAGGTAAAGGCAGCTGTTCCTCGGGTACTTTGTCCTTGATCTCTGGAGTCTATACCTATTGCGTTGTAGCCACGTTTGCATACTTCATCAATGATGGTTCCAAAGATACCGTGTTCCTCGCCGTTTCCATGGAGAAAAACAATAGGAGTAGCAAAGGTGTCGTCGGTAACAGACTTCAAATAAGCCGCAGTTGAAGCAAGGTCTTCACAGGGTTTCTCGCCAGCAGAGGTGTGGGGAGTGTAGACAAACGTTGCAATCTCCGCACCGTCATCAAGCAACACCTGAAGATGGCTCTTCAGGTGTGCTGTTGGCTTGTTATAGGGTTTTGGACGATAGACGGGTGGAAACTCGACCACGTGTGCTCCTAGCTGCGTGTTTTAGTTCTTCTGGCTTGGATGTGCTTTGAAGAAGTCAAAGCGAGGAGGGAGCTCTTCAAGCTGGTGCTCCT
>CAUTOT010000165.1:0-2744 GCA_963539765.1 uncultured Atopobium sp.
TCACCGTAAGTGCTACGGACTTACACTACGCAGACGCGGCTGTCCAGCAGATTGATTACTTGCAGCGTGTCCAGGTCACCAGCGAACCGCACGGCATCGACCGCATGATGCTTTGTGTTGGTCGAACGATTAACCTCGTTGACCCAAAGGCCACGCGATACAGCTTCGGCGCAATCGAAGGCACGCTGACCAAGAGTGGCACAACGTCCCAGGAACGCACGCAGGAAGCCACTGAGAAACGCTTGACCGCCCTCGCATCGACCACGCGCAAGACGGTAGAAGACACCCACAAGACCACCATCAAAGTCGCAGCAGTCGAGGAGAAGGCAGTGGCGGTTGAGAAGAAAGCCGACGCAGCCACAGAGAAGATTGCAGACGTTGCAACCACAGCCACAGCGGCAGCTGAGAAAGTCGAGACGGTAGCGGCTAAAGCCGAGAAAGCAGCAGAGGAAGTGAGTCATGTGGCCACAGACGCAAAGAATGCAAACGATGCAGCAAAGGAGGCAAAGACCATGGCGACAGAAGCAAGCAACAAAGCAGCAGAGGTTAAGGCAACGGTCGATGACATGACAAACGCATTCTCTCATGATGAGGGCGGTGCGCATGTTGGAGACAAAAACGGCGCTCATGTTACTGTAAATAGTCAAGGTATGAGTATTTACAACGATGCAGGCGCGCAAATTGCTAATTTTGATAGCAGCACAATCAATTTGAACAATGGCGTACTTAATATTGCTGCTAATTATCAAGATAATTTAGGCTATAAGGCTACGGCTTTAATGACTAACAATATTCTTTTAAAGCCAGCCGAAAACTTTGCAGTTGGCGCTAAAGTAATCGCTTTGAAGGCTTCAAGAGGTGACGGTAAGCACTCAACGTCACTAAAATTAACTGATTCAGCTCTAAGCGTTAACGTTGACAGCCAGAAAAGCGTAAACATAGAGAACACAAACCTTCTAAAACTCCTGAAGTTCACGCCCTGGGTAACACTCATGGACAACGGCGTTTGTCGTGTTCGTTATTGTTTGCGTGGTGGCTTTATGTACCTTGACTGTTATCTCGCAGCTGGCAATGCTACATACAAGACAACAGCAGAATTGCCAAAGGAGCTGTTACCTGCCATTGAAGGTTACTACCCAATGGGTACGCAGACGGGCAACAATACCGCAAAGATTTGGGTAGGTTCAGCCGACGGTAATGATGGTCATGTGTACCTCTATAACTACTCAAGCGGCTATGCTACGGGACTCTTCACCTTCATTCCTAAGAGTCTTGAGTAGGAGGTGACAGGAATGAACATTACAGCTGAAATGGTTTCCTTCTTCGTCTCCATCGCAGGTGCGTTCCTGGGCGGTCTTGTTGCCTTCTCTAATTGGCAGCGTGCCAGTCGAGAAGATAAGGAAAAAGAAGACGCCTGGAAGAGCACCATCACCAACACGCTCACCCGCCTAGAGACGCGCCAGCAGGTCATGAATGAGCAGCTTGGCAAGTATCAGCAATCGCTTTCTGATTTAACTGCCACACTGACCCAGCACACAGCTGAACTTTCTGTGGTTGGAATTGTGGCACGAAGGGCGGATGAAGTGTCAAAAAAAGCAGCAACAGACCTCGCCGAGGTCAAGACCGACGTGAAAAACCTAGACTCACGCATTACAAAGCTTGAAAAGTAAAGGAGCAGAAATGATTAACTGGAAAGTACGTCTACACAACCCTGCATGGTGGCTGGGAATGGCTGGAATCGTCATGAGTCCAATCCTGGCATATCTCGGACTGGCTTACTCCGATTTGACTACATGGGGTAGCTTGGCTGATGTGTTCGTCAAGTTCATTAGCAACCCTTACCTCATTGGCACCGTGGTCGTAGCGGTCTTGGGTGCGATTGGTGTTACGGTTGACCCAACCACGAAGGGACTAAGCGACTCTGCACGTGCAATGACGTACGTACAGCCTTCTGAGCGTCCTGCAAGCTACATGACAGGCAACGCTGAACCAACTAATACACAGCCAAAAGAAGAGCCAACAAAAGAAGAGGTAAACAATGCTTAGGGGCATTGACGTATCAGGTTATCAGGCATTGGGTGCGACATACTCGCACCCTAATGTCGAGACCGCCTACAGTGGTTCTGACTTTGTGATTGCTAAGGCAACACAAGGCACACAGCCAATGAACCGTTATATGACGGCACAACTCCAGCGAGCCGTGGCAGACGGTAAGCTCATTGGTGTCTATCATTACGCCGAGGGTGGCAGTCCAGTGGCAGAAGCAGACGCATTCGTGGCGTGTGTTTCTAGCTACATTGGCAAGGCTGTCTTGTGCTTGGACTGGGAAAACGGTGACAATGACGCGTGGGGCTCAACGGTTTGGGCAAGGCAATTTGTTGACCGTGTCTACGCTAAGACAGGCATCTATCCTGTTGTGTACACATATCCTGCTGGACGCTCGCAGGTTGCGTCTTGCGCCGATGTGTCACGTCTTTGGATTGCAGGATATCCAGACAATCGCTTCTCGTGGGACTTGCCTGAGATGATCTATAACACAGGTGCGTGGAGCGATTGGACCATTTGGCAGTATTCCAGTGCGGGAGGTACCGTTGACCTCGATGTCGCAAAGCTCACCTATGCAGAATGGGAGCAGCTTGCACAGGGTGAGTCCAACTTTGACCCACATTGGGTTAAGAATGCAACTGGCTGGTGGTATGCAACCAGTCCTAGTGCTTATTACTACAGCCAGTGGGCGTTCATCA
>CAUTOT010000166.1:0-2732 GCA_963539765.1 uncultured Atopobium sp.
GGTGTGTTTTGAACTGCCTCCTATTTCTCGTGTCCAAGAAATGGGAGGCAGTTCAATTATGCAGGTCCATATTGAAGGTTTTGGCTTAGTTTTGACCAGTGACTAACGTAAGCGTTGCTTCTCCAGAAGCATTTGCCGCGCTCACGTCAACATCAATTACGCCTGGTAGATTGCTTGCAATTTCTACAATTTGAGACACGCTGACCTCTTCGGAAAGTTTCCCGCTTGCTCGCTGCGCAAAGAGGGCTCCTGCCAGTACACCGCGCATATGTTTTGCATTATGCGATACAACGCTACGTTTTCCCGTACCAGGATTTTCTCGCTGTACAACAACTTGCAGCAGCTCACAAGGGTGCTTTGCTGAAGGCGTCCACATCTTTCTGTATTCTCCCGAGCGACAATCCACAACTATCTGATCTTTTAGAGCGACGTTCAGCAGGGGATTGAGCTGCTTTTTCCAGTAAGTTGCAACGGTGCCTATGTTGGGCAGCTTGATTGAGGCAGAAAGCCTATAGTTGGGGAGAAGATCGTGTGGTCGCACAACGCCCCAGAGACCAGAGAAAATCATGATTTCCGAGTTGAGAATATCTGCTGGTAATGTGACTGTTTTCTGTGTGTTTTCTAACGTGACGTTTTTAAGTGTCTGGTTGAATTTTGCAGCCTCAAAAAGCACACCGGTATAAAGGCTGAGCGCGGTTGTGGTTGGAGCTTCATAGACGTCCAGGTTGTCGGCTATGTCTCCGACGGTGTTCGGACCAATTTTAAGCACCTGAGCTGCATCTGCATGAGAACAGACCTGTTGTAGATCTTTGATAAGTTCTTCTCGACAGCTACTTAGCTTGGAGCCAAACAAAAGCGATGAGAGATCAAGAGAAGGCCCCGAGGTAGGTGCAGTTTTTCCTGACGATGGTGGAAGCAAAATAATCATGAAAATCCTTTTGATACGGGATTTTTAGTTGTTGTTTAGTTTGATTCTAATTTATGTCCGGTGTGCGTGGTAACTTAAGAAGTAAGAAAAATCGGAGAGGTGACGTATGGGCTTGCTTCTGTACAAACAACAAACAGGTGCTTTCTTATCAAACTCTATTCAAGAGCAGCTAAGAGCTTCACTTGAGAGGTGGGGGTCTGCTCAGCTTATAGTGCCTTCTTCCGATACTGTGTTGTTAGTTAAGAGACAGCTTGGAGCCATCCAAGAGCTCTCTGTTGGCGTGAATGTTTCAACTTTTGATGAATGGATGCGCGATCAATGGAAGTTGTATGGAAGCTCAGACCGTCTGCTTTCAAATACGCTTCGCAAGGTATTTTTCCAGCAGATTTTGGATGGAATGTCTGCTGATGAACTGGGTACTTTAACTACTAGCAAGGGTACCGTGGAGCTTCTGTCTAAGCTTGCTCCAGAGTATCTGACAGAGCTTGATCAGATTGTGGTCTCTGGTCAACTTTCTGCTGGTCAGATGAGTGCTTGTAAGGTGTTAGAGCGCTACAAGATGCTGCTTGAAGAAAAGTCGTACGTTGAGGTTTGTCAGTGTCTGGATTACCTACTGCAGTCCATCCCAGCGCAAGGACCTGCGCTGGTTTTCTCGAGAGTTGAAGATCTTTCGGAGGCGCGTCTTCAGTTTGTGCGCAGGTTGTCGCAGAAGCGGGACGTGGCGTTTTCTCTCTACGTGCCCGAAGGACCTGCGGGTTACGCGGCAGAGCAGCAGCTAGAGTTGCTGGGCGGCTCGGGATGCAATTGTCGTGTGGATGCGGAGCCGGCGCCAGCCGCAAAAAGCCAGGAGCTCAACGATCTTCTCGCCAGGGTGTTCAGGGCCAAGGAGGGTAATGAGGTTACGCCGAGCGGTGCAGTAACGTTTTTGTTGCCGCTGGGTCAGCATGCCGAGGCGGAGTCTATCAGCAGGTATATCTCTCAGCGCGTTGAGTCTGGTAGCAAGAGCTTTGTGGTTTACACCTCAGATTCACAAAGGGTTTGGGATGCGCTCTCGCAAAAGCTTGCAGCAAAGGGGATTGCTGCTCACTATAATCGCTCGATACGCATTCAAGATTCACTTGCAGGCAGCGCGTTTGCTAGCTTGATTGATGCGTACGTCACGCTCAGTGAACGTGCAGAGCTCGAGAAAAACATTGACTACCAGGCATCTGACCATCAGATGGGGGATATGTCGTGGTGGCCTCCACGCACGCTCACGGACTATTTGATTTCTCCTATTTCTGGCATAAGTGTTGAGCGCGCATGGATGTTGGATAAGAGTTGGCGTGGTAACAGAACACTGTATGCCACCAGAGTGCTTGAGACGCTTTCTAAGGCAGCTATGAGCTCGCGCCTGTGCGCAGAGACTATCAAGAGTCTCGAGCTGGGCAGAATTGGTTCTGCAGCTCAACGCATAATCGAATATCTTTCTGCAGAAACATCTGATGAGCAGTCAGAGACCGCTCAATCTGAGGAGACACTTCTTCAAAACCAAGAGTCGCTTAAGGTAATGAGCAAGATTGTTTCTTCTGCACAGGAGCTTCATGAGGCAGGATTAAAGCTCACTCCTCAGACTCTCAAATCATTTATTGACCTCTGCAAAGATCAGTCGGTCATGATACCTGTTTCTAATGGTATTAAGGCTGATATTCAGGTGCTGATTGCTCCTGTAAGCCAAGCTCATTCTTTTGAGCCACATATGTTTGATACAGTCATTTTCCAGGGCATGGATACGCTGAATTTTGGTGTTAAAGCATCAGACGGT
>CAUTOT010000167.1:0-2728 GCA_963539765.1 uncultured Atopobium sp.
GACGGGCTTCACCGCGTGGGTGGCCTGGTGCTTCCTGCACCTGCTGTACATCGTGGGATTCAAGTCGCAGGTGGGCACGCTGGTGAATTGGTTCTTCAGTTTCCTGTCGGGTGCGCGTTCGCAGCGCACGACGACGAACCAGCAGATGGTGGGCCGCCTGGCCATGGAGCAGCTGGGGGCGGGCGCGTCCGGCAAGCTCGTCGCCGGCGAGGACGTCGTCGAGGAGCGCATGCACGAGGCCTGAGCGAGCCGCGCTCTGATGGTCTCTTCAGGCGCGCGTTCGAGCACAACAAGCGCGCGCTGACAAACAGGCAGACAGGCATGGTGTGGGGCCGGAAGTAAGAGCTTCCGGCCCCACATGCACATATAGCCGACAAGTGTTTAGAACGCAAGGACCAAGAGATATACACTACATCCATGGTGACGCGTTCTGACAAACTGGCTATGATCGGCCCTTCTCTCGCGGATTTGGTCTTGGAGATCTTTTGTTTCGCCGCCTCGCCATCTTTCCGCGGCGTCGCAACACTCGTGTCCAAAGCCCGGCAGGCGGTGAAGGATGCCGGTTCTTCGTCACCAGAGCTTGCCAAGGATCACAGTAACCTCGGCAAGCACATCACGGATGTCCTAACAATTAAGGTCAAGGCAGCGCGTCAGCAACGTCTTGACCTCGGAGTTGATGTCTCACTCCTGACACAGGCCGAAACAGCAGTCGCTGTACTCATTTCAACTGATGCTGAACAAGACCTCGTCGTACTATCTGCTGTGCGCGATCCAGCCGGCTTTGAGAATTATTTAAGGACACGCGCAGCCAAATACCGCCAGCAAATCGAGGAACAGGCCGAACCATATTTTGATGCATTGGTACAAGCAGTTGCCGCCACCTATGTTGAAATCGCGCCATGGTCTGACAGCTTCGTCGTTGTCGCACTGAAATCACTGCTCGGCGAATGCAGTGACATCAAAGAATATTTAAATGCTAGTCAAATCGAGAACCGTCAGCTGTTCAGCCAGATCCTCCAAATACTTCAGAGCCTAACAGAAGCAATTGAAGCTCTAAGCAAGCCATCCCACACCGAGCGCATCTTTTTCGGTAGCCGACCGGACGTGGTGGCGGAGAACCGATTTATCGAGCGTAGCGAGCAAGAGCATTTGAATGCGCTGATCACCAACCCAACAAAACAACCCACGGTCCTGGTGGGCATGCGCGGCTGCGGCAAAACACAGCTGGCATCGGCCTTGGCTCAACAGTGCGAAGACAAAAACTGGAGCCTCGTCGCATGGATGAATGCGGGTTCGCCCGAATCCATTACGAGCGACCTGGTCGAACTCGCCAGAGAACTGAAAATTAATATGAGTGACCAGCCCACTGCCAAGACCATTATTCATCGGCTCTTCACCCGTTTGAAATCAGCGGTTCCCTCAGACAGACTCATCGTCTTCGACAACGTCGAGGACATCAACGACATTTGCGGACTTGTACCGACCGGTAACGGGCTACGCGTTGTCGCGACAACGACGAACGACAAGGGTTGGAACTATCAGTGGGACACCATCAGGATTGGGGTCTTTGATCGCGAGAAGTCGATCGACTACCTCCTCACAGCCACCAAGTTCGACGATCATGACGCCGCGGATGCATTAGCCGATCGCCTCGGCGACTTGCCTCTCGCTATTGCTCAGGCCGCTGCGACCGCACGTAACCGCGACCTGTCGCTCGCCCGCTACATAGACCGACTAGATTCATACCGCAGCGAACACGTCATACGCCCGGTCCCGGGGGACTACTACACGGACGACGTTGCCACCGCTCTATCTATGGCCATCGAGGATGCACTCGAGAACCTGGAGGAAGGCGTGAAGCAGGCTGCTCGGTACCTCCTGGGAGCGCTTGCGTTGCTTGCGGAGTCCGGTGTGCCCACGCGATGGCTCGACCCCACCATTGAGCAGCAGGACAACCAAGAGGTTCAAGGCACTAACCAAGCCGAAGACGAGGACGCTCACGATGCGCTCACTGAACTCATTCATAGATCCATCGTCCAGCAGTCCGCAGACAAAGCGACGACCAGGCTTCACCGACTCCAGGCACAGGTGCTGCGTGAATCCTGGACCGAGACAGAGAGCGTGCAGGCAGCCCAGGCCGCTGCCGCCCTCCTGGGCCGGGTTAACATTAGTGCAATACCAAGAAATGACACCAAGTCACGACGGCGGGAGACGCGCGATCTGATCGAGCAACTCCGCGCCATCGGCGATCAAAAGTACTCCCGGAACATTTTCACATACGAAAATGTCCCAGTTAGCATATTTCAAGCACTCTCGAATGCACATGACCTGGCTCTGTTTTCCGAGGCACTAACTCTCGAGGCTTCCGTAAACACTATCCAGGAGATCCTGGGACCGGAGCACCCCTACACTCTCACCGCATCAAACAACCTTGCACACGCGTACGAGGCTGCTGGATACCTCCATGATGCCATCAGGATGTACGAGCAAGTCCTCGCCGACCACACCCGTGTCTTTGGAGCCTCCCATCTACACACCTTCACCATATCCAACAATCTCGCTGGCGCCTATGAGTCGGGGGGTTACTTCAATAAGGCAATCAACCTCTACAGACAAGTCCTCACCAACCGCATCTATGCCTTAGGACCCGATCACCCCGATGTTCTGACCACGCAAAATGATCTCGCGTATGCATGTGCCTCGGCAGGTCAGCACAGGGAGGCAATTG
>CAUTOT010000168.1:0-2674 GCA_963539765.1 uncultured Atopobium sp.
TTCTCATAGCAGCATGCCATGATTGCTCCCCTCAATTAGATATTCTCTGTCTTTACAGATGTTTTTTCTGTGCCGTAAGGAATATCTCACTCCCTAAATCCTTACTTGTTAGCTTGTAGTCGCAATACAAGCTAGATGGCTCAGACAGAAAATATCTCCCCCAAGTATGTTTAAAGATATCAAATATTTAAGTATTACTACAGGGGGTAAGGCTTATTAATCGGTAGGCGGTAGCTGAAGAGAGTTTAGAGGTTTTGTGCTCACAATAGTGACTACATGCTGTCTTATATTCTCTCTAACGCACTGAGCCATTGCTGGGTAAAATGGTTTGTAGCAATCTGAAAGGAATGGACATGCCCGCAATTTTGACTCATGACTTCTTTGGCAAGGATGCCTTTGATATAGCTGCAGGCAAACTTGGTTTTTCTACGATGGAAGAGCGAGAAGCTTTTCTGTTAGGCAACCAAGGTCCAGATCCGTTGTTTTATTTAGCAGCAGATCCGCTGCTGCATCGCTACGCTAAATATGCGTCGATCATGCATAAAGAAAAAACGCCTGAACTTCTTCTTTCTATGCGAGACGCAATTGCACCTCTGCCACTTAAAGACGTTGCGGTTGCTCGCGCCTATATTGCAGGATTTCTCTGCCACTATATGCTTGATTCCGCTGCTCATCCTTTTGTTTATTATTGGCAGAATATGCTTACCTCTCAAGGCGTAGAGGGCTTGGATGAATCTGCTAAAAATCAAGTACATGCAGAAATCGAGAAGGACCTTGATGAGGCAATTCTTTACGCCCATCTTGGTAAAACGGTAGCTACCTATAGGCCTTATAGCGAGGTTTTGAAGGCATCGCTGCATACGCTTTACGTTTTGGATAGAGTGTTTTTCTTTGCGTTGTTATGGACGTATGAAAAACCTACCGATACCAGGATTTTCTCGTCAGCTGCTGTTGATTTTAGGATTATCCAACATCTAGCATATTCGCCAACAGGTAAGAAAAGAAAGCTACTTGGTAATCTTGAACGCACTTTTGGTACAAATAGGTTCTCTTTGATTGAGGCGCTCTCTCACGGGGCAAGGGAATCCTCTGATTCTGACTTTGATAACAGAGCAGGAAATGAGTGGACTGATCCTTTTACGGGAGAGATTCGCAAAGAGAGCTTCTGGGATTTGTATGACCATGCGCTGGCAAATGTGCCGTATGCACTTGACGTTTTCTTCTCGCCAGACTTTAATCTTGATACTGCAAAAGAGCTTACGCAAAATCTGAACTTTGATGGTCAGACGCTTGCAGATGAAGGTTCGACAGAATAGGTTTTTGTGGCAACGTACGTTTTTTCTGATATTCACGGTCATGTGGAGCCGCTTAGGCGTGCTCTAGAGCGTATTAATCCAACCGAGTCAGACGTGTTCTATTGTCTTGGTGACATGATTGATCGTGGTCCTAGCTCGCTTGCCACTATTAAGACAATTCGCGAGCTTCCTAACTGTACGGTCTTAATGGGCAATCATGAGCAGCTTGCGCTGCAAGCGTTGGACCCAGAAGCCGATATTGAAGCTCAGTTCATGTGGCAGATTAACGGGGGAGACGCAACACTTGCTGAGCTCAAGACGCTTTCTGAAGAAGAATATGGTGAGCTGATTGACTGGTTGCAGGCGCTTCCTTTGTACGCCACCGTTGAGGTCCAAGGCAGAGATTTTGTTCTGGTTCATGCGGGCGTAAGGTCTAACGGTGTTCCCTTGCCAACCGCCTGGGATAAGGCTTCTTTGGAGCAGTACTTAAGTAAGCAGTCTGAAAACGATCTTTTGTGGATTCGTGAAGAGTTCTGGCAATATCCTACGGATTTCCGCACGTCAGAAGCAGCGTATCCTATTGTAATTTGTGGCCATACACCCACTCCTTTGTTAGCAAGTTTTGGTGCAAAAAACTTGAACCGCAGTGCCACCACTCCTGATGGCCTTGCGCAATGGGTCCAGTCAGATGGCGATAAGTGGGGAATTGACACAGGCACTACAGGCGGAGCCGGCTATGGCCAAGTAACTGTGCTGCGCCTTGATGATTTGCAGGAGTTTGTTGAGCCGCTGCAAGAAGGCGAATAGTTGTGGCTGCAAAGACGTCACAGCCTGCTGGCGATGTTGACAAAACCGCACTTACGCATGTAGAAAACACACTCGACCCCATTATCTTCCCTGATTCTCGCGTGTTGCTTTTGGGATCCATGCCTAGTCCCAAGTCCCGAGAAATCGGTTTTTACTTTGGCAACCCTCAGAATAGATTCTGGCGCGTAGTTGCCGCGTTATATGGCGAGAAACTCCTCACGTCCATACCTGAAAAAATTGACTTCTGTAAAAGACATCATCTTGCTCTTTGTGATGTTCTTAAGGCTTGTGATATTAAGGGTGCTAGTGACGCTTCTATTGCAAATCCGATTCCACACAATATTGGCGCTCTTATTCAAGATTCATCAATCTGTGCTATTTTTACGCTAGGCGGCACCGCAACAAAATTTTACAGGCGTTATACTGAGCAACAAACTGGTATTTCTGCACGTCAACTACCTTCTACAAGTCCTGCTAACGCACGTATGTCAGTTGAGGATTTGGTGGAGGAATTTTCCATTATCAAAAAATTTACCAATTGTGAGTTGACAATATCCTAGTTGCGGCTAGGA
>CAUTOT010000169.1:0-2652 GCA_963539765.1 uncultured Atopobium sp.
GCTCGTTTTGCCCGCATTGAAGAGGTTACTAACGCAGATGTGGTTATCACAGAGCTTGGTGGCACCATTGGCGATATTGAGTCACAGCCTTTTGTTGAGGCAATTCGCCAGTTTAGAAAAGAGCGTGGCGCAAGCAACGTTGCTATTATTCACGTAAGTCTTGTTCCTTATATTGCGGCAGCTCATGAGGTTAAGACTAAGCCTACGCAGCACTCTGTAAAAGAGCTTCGCTCCCTTGGTATTCAGCCAGACTTTATCGTCTGCCGTTCTAGCCATTCTGTGGATGAATCTATTCGCGAGAAAATCGCTAATTTCTGCGATGTCGATGCAGATTGCGTTTTTGAGAACAACGATTTGCCTTCAATTTACGACGTTCCAGCACACCTGGCAGCACAGGGATTTGATAAGAAGGTACTTGAGCGCCTTGGTCTTGAAGTTCGTCCAAGTGATCTTGGCGGCTGGGAAGCATTTACCACTGCTATGCACAAGGCAAATGCTCTTGAAGACACAACAAGAATTTATGTTGTCGGCAAGTATACGCAGCTTCCTGATGCCTATCTTTCTGTTATTGAGGCACTTCATCACTCTGGTATTTTCTATGGCAGACACGTTGATATTCGCCTGGTAAACGGTGAAGAGCTGACAGAAGAAGACGTAGAGCAGGAGCTTGCTGGAGCAGACGGTATTTTGGTTCCTGGCGGCTTTGGTCTTCGTGGCGTAGAGGGCAAGATGGTTGCTATTCGTCGTGCTCGTGAACTCAAGATCCCTTATCTTGGTGTCTGCCTTGGTATGCAGATGGCTGTTACTGAGTTTGCTCGTGATGTCTGTGGTATGGAGGGTGCAAATTCAGCAGAGTTTGGTCCAGATACTCCATATCCTGTTATTGATCTTATGCCTGATCAGGAGGATATTACTGACAAGGGCGGCACCATGCGCCTTGGCTCTTATCCTTGTAAGGTTGTTGAGGGAACTCTTGCCTATGAGGCATATGGCAACAACTTGGTTTACGAGCGTCACCGCCACCGCTATGAGGTAAGTAACGTATTCCGTAATCAGCTTGTTGAGGCTGGTTTGGTAGTCTCTGGTGTTTCTCCAGACGATCGCCTTGTAGAGATGATTGAGCTTCCAGAGTCTGTTCACCCTTGGTTTGTTGCAAGCCAGGCACACCCAGAGTTTAAGAGCCGTCCAACTCATCCTGCACCCTTGTTCCGTGAGTTTGCACGTGCAGCAATTGCTCATCATGAGGGCGTTGACCGTCATGATGTAAATCAGACTCTTTAATTAGAGCCTTTAGTAGGGAAGATTACTTATGGACCTCGCTCAGGCGCGTACAGAATTTTTAGCGTACGTTGCTGTTGAGCGAGGTCTTTCTGTAAATACGCTTGATGCCTATACCAGAGATTTAGAGGGTTATCTACTCTGGTTGAGTGGCAAAAAGATTACTTTGCCCAACCAGGTAACTCGCTCTGATGTGGAAGAATACATTGGCTCTCTCAGAGATTTAGGTATGGCTCCAGCTTCGGTTGAACGCCATACTGCAGCTATTAGAAACTTCCACAAGTTTATGGCTGTCGAGCAAATTTGTGAGTCCTCGCCAGCTGAAGATTTACCTACTGCAGCAAGAATTCAAAGGCTTCCTGATGTTATCTCTCAAGAGAAGGCAGAAGAACTTCTTGATCAGCCGTTCCCTAATTCGCCTTTAGGTATTCGTGATAGAGCAATACTTGAGTTGTTGTATGGCTGCGGGCTTCGTGTATCTGAGCTTTGTGATCTTGAGGTTCGTGGAGTCTTTCTAGAAGATGAACTCTTGCGTGTTTTTGGTAAGGGCTCTAAAGAGCGCGTAGTTCCTGTATTAGGTTCTGCGCATCGTGCACTTAAAACATACCTCTATGAAGCTCGTCCTCTTTTACTGAAGCATGGCCAGGTATCTGAGGTGTTTGTAAACGCTCGGGGTGGACGCATTTCTCGCCAGTCGGTACATAAATTGGTGGCAAATTACGGCAGGGTAGTGGGAATTGAGGGATTGCACCCTCACACACTACGCCACAGTTTTGCTACACATCTTCTAGAAGGCGGAGCTGATCTTCGCTCGGTTCAGGAGCTTTTGGGGCATGTTGATATTTCGACTACACAGCTCTATACGCACGTAGATAGGTCTCACATTAGAGATGTATATCTTGAGGCGCACCCAAGAGCTCACGTTCGTACGGACAAATAGACGAGCTTGATGCAACCGTGACTTGCGCTTGACGCAAGCGTGGGACAGGTGTGGGGCAAAGTGGTGACTGCGTAAAAGCAGAGCAAAGGCTTTGTCAGAGCAACGTGTGATTTTCGCCACGAGTTCACCACAATTTCCTCAAAATTTTTCACGACATAAAAAATTAATAAATTGAGCTTAAGGCTAAGAAAATCCGTTCTTTTGTAGTTCGGATTTTTTTAAACACTACATATTGTGGTCTTGCTCTACCAATTCTCATCTTTGTTAAACCCCAGCTAGACCATAAGAAAAATACTTGGTGTTGGAAAGTGTTTTCTAGTGTGTGTAAGTGTCGGAATGAGTTATATTTATTTCACGTTCAATCGACGGACTATGCCCAAGCGTTGCCGCGCACACACAACACAAACACAGCCCGCGCGGCAAGGGGCGCCAAT
>CAUTOT010000170.1:0-2646 GCA_963539765.1 uncultured Atopobium sp.
CAGCCTTGATAGCAGCCTCGGTGTAGTGGACGTGGTGGTGCTTCTCGTAGCGGTCTTGAAGACCGTGGATAATAGAAATAGTGTCGTCGTTGTTTGGCTCGCCAATGTTGACAGGCTGGAAACGCCTCTCAAATGCAGCGTCCTTCTCGACATGTTTACGATACTCTTCTGCCGTAGTTGCACCGATGACCTGGATTTCTCCACGAGACAGCGGCGGCTTAAGGATGGATGCAGCATCGATGGAGCCCTCTGCGGAGCCTGCACCAATGACAGTGTGAATCTCATCAATGAAGAGGATGTCATTCTTGGATTTCTCCAGCTCAGCAACAACCTTCTTCATGCGGTCCTCAAACTCACCGCGATACTTGGATCCTGCTACCAGACTTGCCAGGTCAAGTGTCCAGACCTGCTTTCCGCGCAGGATGTCAGGAACGTTGCCGGATGCAATGAGCTGAGCCAAACCCTCAACAATGGCGGTCTTACCAACGCCGGGATCGCCCAGGATAAGTGGGTTGTTCTTCTGGCGGCGGGCAAGAACCTGCATGACACGCTCAATCTCGCGGTCACGGCCAATAACAGGGTCAAGCTTTTTATCTGCAGCAAGCTTAGTAAGGTTGCGGCCAAACTGCTCCAACATGGAAGCGTCGTCGTTTGCGTTAGGACGCATCTGACCAGCGCCAACAGGCATGCCAAAGATGCCACCCTCAATGCGAGGCTCTGCCATACGAGGACCAGCTGATGCATCTTCTGGAGTCTGAGCAACCAGCTCATCAACGGCGTTTCTTACGGCATCGCCCGAGACACCCATAGTACGCAGGGCATCCATAGCACGACCGTTACCCTCGGATACAATACCCAAGAGCAGGTGTTCTGTTGCAATATAGCTTTGACCGTGGGTCATGGTTTCTCTGTA
This sequence comes from uncultured Atopobium sp., assembly GCA_963539765.1. Lineage (GTDB taxonomy): Bacteria > Actinomycetota > Coriobacteriia > Coriobacteriales > Atopobiaceae > Lancefieldella. Next base: position 914 of record CAUTOT010000170.1, read on the forward strand.
CGCGTCCTCTAGCACGCGTTTTGCGCGAGGAGTAAACGGAATGTGGCCGCCAGGAATAGGGTCTCCTGCGCCCGTGGTGAGCTCTTTTACGGTTGCTAGGGCCTCATCATACGAGACCTCCAGCTTAGCCAGAGCCTGAGCAGCAATGCCCTCCCCCTCTTTGATGAGAGCAAGTAGCAGGTGCTCGGTACCGACATACATCTGGCCAAGACCGCGAGCCTCGTCCTGAGCCAAGCTCATGACTTTACGCGCTCTGTCAGTGAATTTATCAAACATGTGCTGAAACCTCTCAAAACTTTCTATATATTTCTGATTTATACCCATCAGAAGGCTCTGCAAACATACGACTCGCGTTGGATTTTTCTCCTCCGTACGAACCACACAAACGCCAGGCGAGAAACCCGTGCTACCAAAAAGACGGCGGCGCCGCACACAAAAAGCCCGGTACCTGCAACGAGCGGATACCGGGCTGATACGTTTATGCGCTGCGCCTAGGCAGCTAAGCTTCCAGGCTCTTAGCGTTTCTCGGGCTTGAGCTGTGGGAAGAGAAGGACGTCGCGGATAGAAGGCTGATCGCAGAAGAGCATCATCATGCGGTCGATGCCGTAGCCAATGCCGCCCGCTGGTGGCATACCGTACTCAAGTGCGCGGATGAAGTCGTAATCGTACTCCATGGCCTCCTCGTCACCCTGACGCTTAGCCTCCATCTGGGCAGCAAAGCGCTCCTCCTGGTCAACAGGGTCGTTGAGCTCGGAGTATGCGTTTGCGTACTCTGCGCCGCAGATAATGAGCTCAAAGCGGTCGGTCAGACGAGGATCATCTGCCTTGCGCTTAGTGAGCGGAGAAACCTCTGCAGGATAATCGCAGACAAAGGTTGGGTTTACGATGCTCTTCTCGCCAAGCTCGTCGTAGATCTCAAACAGCAGCTTGCCGGCCTGCCACTCTGGATTCCACTCAATCTCATAGCGGTCCAGGACTGCACGGAGCTTCTCGACAGGGGTGTCAATGGAGAGCTCCTCGCCGGTGACCTCGGACGCAATCTCTGCCAGAGATGCAACGCGCCAGTTGCCGGAGAGGTCAACCTCGGTGCCCTGATAGGTGATGACCTCGTGGCCCTCCTCGCAGCCGCAAGCCTTGCGGGCAATCTCCTGGAAGAGGTTCTGGGACAGCTCGCGCATGCCGGCCAGGTCAGAGTAGGCAGCGTATGCCTCCATAGAGGTGAACTCTGGGTTGTGTGTGAGGTCGGTGCCCTCATTTCTGAACTGGCGACCAAGCTCGTAGACGCGCTCAAGACCGCCAACAAGCAGGCGCTTCAGCGGAAGCTCAGTTGCAATGCGCAGGTAGTTCTCGGTGTTCAGAGCGTTGTAGTGCGTGATGAACGGCTTTGCGTTTGCGCCGCCAAGAATCTCCTGAAGAACAGGGGTCTCGACCTCCATGTAACCGTCTGCCTCCATGAACTGGCGGATGATGGAGATGATCTGGGAGCGCTTGCGGAACACGTCGCGAACCTCGGGGTTCATGATGAGGTCAACGTAGCGCTGGCGATAACGAACCTCGCGGTCGGTGAGGCCGTGGAACTTCTCAGGCAGAGGACGCAGCGACTTGGAGAGGACCTCCAGCGAGGTGACTGCCAGGGAAAGCTGGCCGCGGCGAGTGCGCATGATGGCGCCGGTTGCGCCGATGATGTCGCCAAGGTCGAGAAGACCCAGGAGCTCCCAATTCTTCTCGTCAAG
>CAUTOT010000171.1:0-2644 GCA_963539765.1 uncultured Atopobium sp.
AGCTGCCCTGAGTGTTCTCAGAAGCGGCTGGCGAGCATCCGTAGAACGGAATCACCAGCAAAAGCGCTGCAAACAGGGCAAGCGCGGTGCTCAGTACAACATGATTCTTAAGTTGGGTTTTGAATTGGGTTTTGAGTCGGGTTTTAAGCTGGCCGCCCAGCAACGCAAAGTTCCGGTGCAAACGTGCGACAAAATCTGTGTCACGCATCATTTCCTCCTGACGCTGTAGCTTTGACCTTGGTGTAAACATACGAGCCAGCCAGCACTTCTCGCCCCATAAAATAAAAAGTCGAAACAAAATGCATCGCACAGCAGGCCAAGTGGTTGTTCTTGTGCTGTGGACGGCTTTTCAATGTGGAGAAACCCGTCAAATTTGAACGAATTGTTGCATTCGTGAAGCAACAAAAATTCCCGCGTACAACAGCTAAAGAGTGGAGTATACTTTTAAGGCTTTTCCACAGAGCCCCGTAATCTCTGACAAGAAAAAGCATCGATGACCCGTCCAGGGGTTATCAACTCGTAATTCGTAGGAGGAGTCAAGTGAAGAAGTCGACTCAGTTCGCCAAGGCTGGCGAAGTCGAGCGCAAGTGGGTGCTCATCGACGCTGAGGGCGCAACGCTCGGTCGTCTGGCTACAAAGGCTGCCATGATTCTTCGTGGCAAGAACAAGCCACAGTACACCCCAAACGCTGATACTGGTGACTTTGTTGTCATCATTAATGCAGACAAGGTTGTCCTTACTGGTGTTAAGGCTGACCACAAGGAGTATTGGCGTCACTCCGGCTACCTTGGTGGCTTGAAGATCACTTCCTTCAAGGAAGAGATGGAGAAGCACCCAGAGCGTGTTGTTGAGCACGCAGTCAAGGGCATGCTTCCTAAGACCACTCTTGGTCGCAAGCAGGGTATGAAGCTTAAGGTTTACGCCGGCGCTGAGCACCCACATGCTGCACAGAATCCCGTCAAGATTGAGCTGGAGGGCTAAACGATGGCAGATAACACCGCTGTTTACACCGGCACCGGCCGTCGTAAAGAGGCCGTCGCTCGTGTTCGTCTTGTTCCTGGAACTGGTAAGGTTACCGTTAACGGCCGCGAGGCAGTCCAGTATTTTGGTCGCCAGCAGCTCGTAGACAACGCAACCGCACCTCTCCGCATTACCGATACTCTTGGTCGTTTTGACGTCCTCGCAAACTGCGATGGCGGCGGCATCAACGGCCAGTCCGGCGCACTTCGCCTGGGCATCGCTCGCGCTCTTCTCGAGGCTGGCGAGTATCGTGATGACCTTAAGAAGGCCGGCTACCTCACCCGCGATTCTCGTGCGGTCGAGCGTAAGAAGTACGGTCTGAAGAAGGCTCGTAAGCGTCCTCAGTTCTCCAAGCGCTAAGGCCGCTGGACCCAAAAAAGTCCTCACAAAGAGACCTGTTGTATATCGGCAGGTCTCTTTTTTGTATACTTTTAAATGGTTGCATTTTGCATATTTGTGCAACCGTTTTAGTCCGCACGTTCTTCTCGCCATCTGGCGAGAAGCCCCACCTGTCGAGTAGTTCGCTGGCGCTTCGCGCGCACGTTGCTCTCCACCCGACAACACTACATTCGCAGCTAGGAGACGCTTATGAAGTACTTTGGAACCGACGGCTTTAGAGGCCGTGCAAACGAGGGTCTGAACGTCGATCACGCATACAAAATTGGCCGCTTTATTGGCTGGTATTACGGAGCTAAGCAGGCTCGCAAGGCTCGTATCATCATTGGTAAGGATACCCGCAGGTCAAGCTATATGTTTGAGTCCGCGCTTGTCTCGGGCCTGGTTGCTTCTGGCGCCGACGCGTACATGCTGCACGTCATTCCTACGCCTGGCGTTAGCTACGAGGTAGTAGACGGTGCCTTTGACTGCGGCGTCATGATTACTGCGTCCCACAACCCCTTTACCGATAACGGCATCAAGCTGGTCAACAAAGAGGGCTACAAGATGGACGAGGACGTCCTCGAGCAGGTAGAGGCCTATATTGACGGAGAGTTTGACGTACCTCTGGCAACGGGTGATGCCATTGGCCGCACGGTTGACTACATGCAGGGCCGCAACCGCTACATCTCCAGTCTTATTGCAAGCTGCGGCTTTAGTCTGCAGGGCTTAAAGATTGGCCTGGATTGCGCAAACGGCGCAGCTTCTAGTGTTGCTCGTCCTGTTTTTGACGCTCTGGGCGCCGAGACCCACGTTATCAACAACGCACCAAACGGCCTCAACATCAATGTTGATTGCGGCTCCACCCACATTGACCAGCTGCAGCGTTTTGTGGTTCAGAATGGCCTTGACGTGGGCTTTGCCTACGACGGCGACGCTGACCGCTGCCTGGCAGTTGACGAGCGCGGCCACGTGGTTGACGGAGATCTGATTCTCTACGTCTGCGGTACCTACCTCAACAAGTATGGTCGCCTGGCTAAGCAGACCGTGGTCACCACTATTATGAGCAACTTTGGCCTGTTCAAGGCATTCGACGACGCTGGCCTTTCTTACGAGAAGACCAACGTGGGCGATAAGTACGTCTACGCCTGCATGAACGAGAATGAGTACAGCCTGGGCGGCGAGCAGAGTGGCCACATCATCTTTGGTGACCTGGCAAAGACCGGCGACGGCATCTTGACCAGCCTCC
>CAUTOT010000172.1:0-2633 GCA_963539765.1 uncultured Atopobium sp.
TCCACCCCTCATAGCACGGAAGTTAGCAAAGACCTCGTCACTTGCATAGTCAGAGCGATTTTTGGTGTATGTTGCGCCAAGAGCCTTCTGAACTGTTGCGTATTTCTGCTTCTCGTGCAGAGTTACGGTGCCGGTATCGCCCTCTTTAAGACCAGCAGTCTCCCACAGAGGATCTCCGTTGTTCACGCATACATCAATATGAGGATATCCGGGATAACCGCTGATCAAAGCCTCACCAGTCTTAGTATAGTAGCCGTTATAGTACGGAATATCGGTAAGCTTGTAGCCATTGCTAAACGTAACATCCACGCTGTCGCCAAACTCAAAGCCCATCTTATTAAAGTCCTCGATGGTAATATCCAGATAGACACCACCAAACTTGGTCTCATGCGTGGCAGCAAGAGCCCCTGTTGTAAGTTCTTTCTGCTGTGTTTGCTCCGCGGGCTTGTTCTCTTGCTGAGAAGGTGCAACGTTGCACCCTACCAACATAAACGAGAGCACCAGAGCCATAAACATACTCAAAACCGTAGTAAACCGCTTCTGTAACTTTTGCATTTCTCGCCTCTTTTCTCTTATTTCTGCATGTCAAAAGCACAGTACTTTAACTATATGTCTGGCGAGAAACCCTACCTGTTAAAACAGGTAGGGTTTACATGAACGGTTAAGTTTTATCGGTGGGTGGAGAAGAATCATATCCCAAAAAGTGATGTAAGAGAAGCACTCCAGTGATATAAAAGAAGTGCGGTTATTTCCTAAAATATAGTCACCACAACCAATTCAGAAAGGAGATAACCGCAATGCCAACTCTACACGAAACTGAGCTGTCCCACACCCAAGATTACAAATTAGATCTCAATGGTATTGCACGAGTACTGCTTGAAGACTTAGTAAATACCGTAATGGTCGATGTGATATAAAAAGCAACACGGAGGCTGCATAACAACCTCCGTGTTTTCTAGCTAGTTAAATGCTTTTAATTAATTCCCTAAAACCCAAGCGTCATCAGTCCAATATACTGTATAACACTTAGTCTGAGTTTCACCAGCATTAAAACCACGACCAGTATTGCCAGGAAGAACACGCTTACGTCCAGTCTGCTGAGTAAATGCTTGGTGCTATGCGTTGTCGTAAGCGCCATTGTAGACCCATGGGTCACTACCTTGTCTTTTGTTGTTACACCAACAATGAGAATTCTAGATATCATTGTTGCATCAAATAGCGTTTTGCCCGCACTTAACTCAACATCGTAGCGTTCATTACTATTTTGATAGATTTATGAAAACTTACGCTATTACCAGGTAGAAGCATCTACGTCTTATAATCATTATCAATAGTTAAATGTATAACTTTTAACAATTTCGAAGAAAGGTTTCTCCAATGATTTACGATAAAGAGACTTCTTTTGAAGAAGCTGTCATCACCGTGCTGAAGCAGCACGGATGGGACGATGCGGACGGCGTCCTGCGCTATCCCACCGAGCAGGACCTCATCGAGAACTGGGCGAAAATTCTGTTCCAGAACAACGCGGACATCGACCGCCTGAATGGCTGCCCGCTCACCCAGGGCGAGATGGCACAGGTCGTCGAACAAATAGAAACGCTCAAGACCCCACTCGCGCTCAACGGGTTCATCAACGGAAAGACCGTCGCCATCACGCGCGACAACCCCAACGATCCGCTCCACCTGGGCAAGGAGGTGAGCCTGAAGATCTACGATCGCCAGGAGATCGCAGCCGGCCAGAGCCGCTACCAGATAGCTCAGCAGCCAATCTACCCTGCGAAGAGCAAGATCTTGAACGACCGTCGCGGCGACCTGTGTCTGCTCATCAACGGCATGCCCGTCATCCACATCGAGCTCAAGCGCAGCGGCATCCCCGTCAGCCAAGCCACCGGCCAGATAGAGAAGTACGCCCACGAGGGCGTGTTCACGGGGCTCTTCCGCCTGGTCCAGATCTTCGTGGGAATGACTCCCGATGAAGCGCTGTACTTTGCCAATCCTGGCACGGGCGCGTTCAACTCGAACTTCTATTTTCACTGGGAGGACTTCAACAACGAGCCCGTCTGCGCGGGCGACAAACCCGGAACCGGCGAATGGAAGCGATTCACCTCCACGATGCTCTCCATCCCCATGGCGCACCAGCTCATCGGCTTCTATACCGTGGCTGACAGCTCGGACGGCTGCCTGAAGGTCATGCGCAGCTACCAGTATTACGCGGCCGCCGCCATATCCGACAAGGTGCGCAGATGCAAATGGGACGAGAGACCCAAGAGCAGCGCCCCGGGGCGTCCCGGCGGCTACATATGGCATACCACCGGCTCCGGCAAGACCATGACGAGCTTCAAATCTGCCCAGCTCATAGCCGACTCGCACGACGCCGACAAGGTGGTCTTTCTGATGGACCGCATAGAGCTGGGCACGCAGTCGCTCTCCGAGTACCGCGCGTTCGCCGACGACGCCGACGACGTGCAGGGGACCGAGAACACTCAGGTGCTGAAGTCGAAGCTCGCGAGCGTCGACCCCAAGAACCGCCTCATCGTGACCTCTATCCAGAAAATGAGCAACGTGAAGGCCGGCGAGGGCAGGATCACCCAGGCGGAGCTCGACCGTCTGGCCTCCAAGCGGATCGTGTTCGT
>CAUTOT010000173.1:0-2577 GCA_963539765.1 uncultured Atopobium sp.
TGCAGTTAGCTCCATCATTCACTCCAAGACCTTCGACAACGGTATGATTTGCGCTTCCGAGCAGTCTGTTACCGTTCTTGACAGCGTATATGACCAGGTTAAGAAGGAGTTTGCTGATCGTGGCTGCTACTTCCTCCAGGGCAAAGAGCTTGACGCTGTCCGTAAGACCGTCATTGTTAACGGCGCTGTTAACGCAGGTATTGTTGGTAAGTCTGCTCACTTCATTGCAAAGACCGCTGGTGTTGATGTTCCAGAGAAGACCAAGGTCCTTATTGGTGAGGTAACCTCCGTTGAGCCTTCAGAAGAGATGGCTCACGAGAAACTTTCTCCAGTTCTTGGTATGTATCGAGCAAAGACTTTTGACGAGGCTATTGCTAAGGCAGAGCGTCTTGTTGCTGATGGCGGCTACGGTCACACCAGCTCTCTTTACGTCAACATCAACGAGAAAGAGAAGATTGCTAAGCATCAGGAGGCAATGAAGACCTGCCGTATCCTGATCAATACTCCTTCCTCTCAGGGTGGTATTGGAGACCTCTACAACTTCAAGATGGCTCCATCCCTAACCCTTGGCTGCGGCACCTGGGGCGGCAACTCCGTCTCCGGCAACGTTGGCCCACAGCACCTGCTTAATTACAAGTCTGTTGCAGAGAGGCAAGAGAATATGCTTTGGCTTCGTGTACCTGAGAAGGTCTACTTCAAGAGGGGCTGCATGCCTCTTGCTCTCCGTGAGCTCAAAGAGGTCTATAACAAGAAGCGCGTCTTCATTGTCACAGACCAGTTCCTATACAAGAGTGGCTTCACCAAGACTATCGAGGAGACCCTGGATTCCCTGGGTATTGTTCACTCTTCATTCTGGGATGTTGCTCCAGACCCAACCCTTCAGTGCGCTCTTGAGGGTGTAGCTCGCATTCGCTCCTTCGAGCCAGACTGCATTATCGCAATCGGCGGCGGTTCTGCTATGGACGCAGGTAAGATTATGTGGTCCATGTACGAGAACCCAGAGGAGAAGTTTGAGGACATGGCAGCGGACTTCTTGGATATCCGTAAGCGTGTCTACAACTATCCTAAGATGGGCAACAAGGCATTCTTCGTTGCAATCCCAACCTCTTCTGGTACCGGTTCCGAGGTAACTCCATTTGCCATCATCACTGATGCTGACAACGGCGTTAAGTACCCACTTGCAGACTACGAGTTGCTGCCTAACATGGCAATCGTTGATACCGACAACATGATGAGCCAACCTAAGGGCCTGACCTCTGCTTCTGGTATCGATGTTCTTACTCACTGCCTCGAGGCATTTGTTTCCATGATGGCATCTGACTACACAGATGGCATGGCTCTTCGCGGCATGAAGCTGGTCTTTGAGTATCTGCCACGTGCTTACGACAATCCAAACGATGTCGAGGCACGCGACCACATGGCAAACGCTTCTTGCCTGGGCGGCCTTGCATTTGCTAACGCATTCCTGGGTGTCAACCACTCCATGGCTCACAAGCTGGGCGCTTTCCACCACATTCCACACGGTTGGGCAAACGCAGTTATCCTTACTCGCGTTATGCGCTACAACGCAGCTGAGCGCCCAACAAAGATGGGTACTTTCCCACAGTACGATCACCCACACACTCTTGCACGTTATGCTGAGGCGGGTCGTTTCTGCGGTGTTACCGGTAAGGATGACCGTGAGGTCTTTGAGAACTTCGTCAAGAAGATTGAGGAGCTCAAGGCATACATTGGCGTCAAGGAGACCATCAAGGATTACGGCGTAGATGAGAAGTACTTCCTCGATACCCTGGACGAGATGTCTGAGCAGGCATTCGATGACCAGTGCACTGGCGCAAACCCACGCTACCCACTTGTCTCCGAGATTCGCGAGCTCTACCTGGATGCTTACTACGGTCGCGAGCCAGGCTTCTACGAGGACTAATCCTCGCACCCGCGCGCCGCGTCGCTAGCACGTCCGCCTCGGAGCTCCCACCGCGGAGCGCCCACCGCGAAGCGCGTAAAGCACAAAGCAAGAGCCGGTTACCTAAAACCCAGGTAACCGGCTCTTTTGTTAGCCTACTAAATATAATCACTTGCTTAGTTGATGAGCCATTTTGATTGAAACCTTGACCCTAGAATCACAAAACACACCTATGTCACTTAATCTGTCAAAAAAGGCTATACATTGCTCCAAAAATGCGTGTTTAGTGCAGAATATCTTCATTTGATGTGCTATTGACATCGAATTTTGCAGATTATCTAACTTTGCTGTGTTGTCACATAAGGCAATTCAGGGATAGTTAAACTTTATATATCATTTCATTCATAAATCTGTATATCGAATCAAGTTTATTCACCAAAATGAATTGCTCATGAGAATACTGACGTAACGTCCGCCTAATCCGGTACAGATTGCTATCTCCCAAGTCCTTTTTAATGCTTAGAAACATATTTTGCATTGCGAGCTGGTTTCTGTAGATATCCGCATTCACAAAGTACTCCTTAATACTCACCGAATTCAGCTCATTTGTTCTTTGATTGTCTTTCCTTTGCTGATAGAAGTCATCGTGATATGCACCGTTATATTCAATAGCT
>CAUTOT010000174.1:0-2539 GCA_963539765.1 uncultured Atopobium sp.
GTTTGAGGTATTTTCAGCGTAATGTATACGTCTTTTTGACAGATTATCTGACTTAAGTGTGTTTTGAACTGCCTCCCATTTTTTGTGTCTAAGAAATGGGAGGCAGTTCAGATACAAAGGCTTTTTGCAAGCAATTGCTTTTTACATGCTACGCATTGGAACAAATCTTTTTCCACAAGCGCAAACCATAGCTATTGGGAAGCCCTGCCTCAATACGAATAGCCAAGTACAATCCGGAGGCGTTGTAAACAAGCTCAAAGATATCTTGGCTGGTCACGGCAGGAATACCCTGCGTTAATGCTGTAAAGATAATTCTTGCTACGTCAAACAGAACGATAACGGTAACAGCAAGAATATACGGTCTAATAAATCGGGCATCATTTGAACCCTTGAGAGCTAAAAGACCTGCAATAAGAGAAAATGCCGCACCGAGCGTCACCAGGAAAATGGTAAGGATTCCCTGTTGTGCAAGAAATTGATTTACAGTTGCCAGAGCAGGCAGATTCACAACCCTAGAAAAATCATGCAATCCAAGCAAAATTAGTACCAGAAAAAGAGCGATGCCACTAAACGCAATGGATACCAGTGCAAACAAGTGAAGAACTCGCTGGTGACGAGAGCGCCAATAGGTAGTTCCCACAACGCCTTGGTCATGCTCTTTCTTAACCTTGTCCGCAAGATTAGAGCAAATTACCACGTATACAATGGTGTTGAGCTGGATGAATGGATCCAGGATAATCAAGTCTCCTCTACCCCAAGCCCACAAAATTCCTACCAGAATAATCAAGCCAATCAGATAGCAAAGAAATCTGTATGGTTCAACTTTTGATGAGTCTTTGGCTGCACGTAATCCAAGTACCGAGGTAACAACCTGCAGCACACCAATAAGCAATACAAACACATAGCCCAGAAGAACATTATTGCTGAACGTAAAATACACACCACTAAACTCAAGCCTCTCCAAAGGAATAGCAGGCTGTAAGCCCATAACAGTTGCAAAAAGAGATGCCGACGTAGTCAGAACATCTGCTGCCCCCAAGATAATCAAAACAATTGAAACAATGCGCAAGATATGTTGAGCAGGAGTTCTAGGAACAGTGGCCTTAACTCGGTCAGATGCAGGACGGTTCAGAGGCTGATCCTCATCAACTACGAGGATTTTCTCGGCACGCTCTGCTACTTCAGAAACGTTTTCTGCCAGCTCAGATGATGCCTCAGTGACCTTTTTAGAAAGCTCGCCTACTCTTGAGTTTTCAGCCAGCTTGGTAAGCTCAGCGCCGATGTCTTTCTTCTGTTCCGTTGGCACAACAAATCCTCACACTTGTCCAAAATGTTCAAATAAATCATAGCATTAGCTACTTTGCTGTGTTAGTATGTGCAACTGTCCGTGTACCTGCAAGTATGTAAGGAGGCTTGTTCGATGCTTTTTTAATCTTCTCGTGAGCGTGTCACATGTCCACACCACGAGTCTGTCTGACATGTTCCACCACTAATCGAGGAGAATTATGGAATCGAATAAGCTTTTTGCGGAAACACCACCATTTAAATTATTTATACGAGCAGCCCTTCCAGGCGCTATTGCTATGCTTGCGTCGATGCTTTACGACACCGCAGATGGAATCCTTGTTGGACGCTATCTGGGTCAGGAGTCTTTTGGCGCCGTAACCATTGCTATCCCACTGGTCATTCTCTGCTTTGCTGTCGCCGACCTTATTGGCGTTGGCGCTTCTGCGGTTATTGCAGTTGAACATGGCAAGAAGAACCACCAGACTGCTAATAACATCTTTACCATTGCATTTATCATGCTTATTACCACAGGCGTTATCAGCGGCATTTTCTTCTTCTTTTGTGCACCAAACGTTCTGGCGCTGATGGGTGCTCAGGGTAAGATTGCCGAGCAAGGAACTATCTACCTGCGCGTATGGACCCTTTTCTTGCCAGTTATGTGTATCTCATACGCCGTTGATAACTTCCTTAAGATTTGCGGAAAAATTAGGCGTTCTACCAGCATTGCCTTTATCTCTGCAATTTTGGGAACCGTACTTGAATACTACTTCCTGGGAGTTTTGGGATTATCCGTTGAGTATGCGGCTCTGGGTTACTGCATCTCTATTACCTTCTCGTCCCTTTACGGTGTATGGCCCTTTATTGGCAACAAACAGATTCTTAAATTTGTGAAGCCTCACTTTAATTGGACGCACATAAAAGAGATCTTTGTAAACGGCTTCCCAATCTTTATGCAGAACATCTCAAGTAGGATTTATTCCCTGCTGATGAATGCTGCCCTGCTCACCCTTGGTGGAGATATTGCCATTGCTTCTTACGGCGTGCTCCTCTATTCTGGCGGCCTTATCCAGCCGCTCATTTATGGACAAGCCGACGCCATGCAGCCAGCTATTGGCTATAACTGGGGCGCAAAGAAAAAAGATCGAGTTCTTGCCATTGAGAAGTACATCTTCTCCACAGGCATTATCATTGGCATCTTTGCGTTCTGCGTTTCGTTCTTCTTCTCGGAGTTCTTGGTCAAGCTCTACCTGCC
>CAUTOT010000175.1:0-2518 GCA_963539765.1 uncultured Atopobium sp.
TCATTTCTGTTGACGCAATGCAGGTCTATCGTGGCATGGATATTGGCACTGCTAAAACTCCCGTTGAAGAGCGAGAAGTTCCTCTTTTGATGGTAGATTGCGCCAATATCTTAGAAGAATATTCTGTTCAAATGTTCCAGACTGCGGCACGCGCAGAGGCTCATAAGCTTATTAAAGCTGGTAAAACACCTGTATTCTGTGGCGGAACGGGTCTTTATCTTGATTCGATTATCGACCAGATGGAGTTTCCCTCAGGTTCAATCGAGTCTCCTGTAAGAACTCGTTATGAAAAACTTGCTCAAGAGCTTGGTGCTGAGGGCCTGCATGAATTTCTCGCCACAAAAGATGCAGCAAGTGCAGAGCTTATCCATCCAAATAACGTACGACGCGTTGTAAGGGCTTTAGAGCTCTTGGAAGAGGGCAAGTCGTATGCAACTCATCATGAGGGTCTAAAGGCTCATACACCGTACTTTGATGCCCAGATATGGGGTCTTACGATGGACCGTCAGCGTCTTTATGAGCGAATTAACCTCCGAGTTGACCTTATGTTTGAGCAAGGGCTTGTTGAAGAGGTCCAAACGCTTATTGAGTCAGGTCTCTCTGAAAATTGCACGGCTGGGCAGGCAATTGGCTACAAAGAGTTCTTTGCGTACTTTGCAAAAGAGCAATCGCTTGAGCAAACATGTGAGCTTATTAAGCAGCACACCAGGCAGTATGCAAAGCGACAGATTTCTTGGCTTAAACGAGACGGTCGAGTCAGGTGGCTTGATATGGATCAGCTTACGCCTAAGGAAGCCCTCGAGCTGATTCTTGCGCAGCATTCTGACGTACAATGCCAGTAGGACGCATCAAAAACTAACGTATTTACCTTGTCTTAGATGGGGAGTTTATGGGTCGTTTTGTTCCATTTTCTACCGCTCCTAAAGTTGAACGAGCAATTCTTGTAGGCGTTGATTGCGGTAAAAGTGATTGGTCGCTTGAAGAATCAATGGACGAGCTTGAGCGTCTGACGCAAACTGACGGCGCTGAAGTCTTTATGCGTCTAACACAGAAACTTGACTCACCCATTCCAAAAACGTTTATCGGCAAAGGTAAAACGGAGGAACTTGTTTCCCTGGTGAGAAACACCAATACTGACGTGGTCATCTTTGATGATGAGCTCACACCATCTCAGCAATCTAATCTAGAAAAACTGCTTGGAGAGCCTGTTAAAGTCATTGACCGTACAGCGCTTATTCTTGATATTTTTGGTATTCATGCACGTACCAAAGAGGGCCGTCTTCAGGTGCAGCTCGCACAGCTTCAGTACGTACTTCCAAGGCTCCGCGGCATGTGGAGTCACCTGGTGGGCGAGCAAACTCGCGGTGGTATTGGTAGTCGCTTTGGCCAGGGTGAGAGTCAGCTTGAGGTTGACCGACGTCTTATTAGAAAGCGCATTTCAACCCTTAAAAATGAGCTCAAGCAGCTAGGCCTAAGGCGAGAAGTTCAGTCTAAGTCCAGATGGAATTCTGGAACGTTTAGCGTCTCTCTGGTTGGCTATACCAACGCCGGTAAATCAACGCTTTTAAACCAGTTAACTGGAGCAGATGTATACGCAAAAGACGAGCTCTTTGCAACTCTTGATCCAACTACCAGAGCACTTTCTCTTGATGAAGGAAGAAAGATTGTTCTTACCGATACCGTTGGATTTATTCAAAAGCTTCCTACAAATCTGATTGAGTCCTTTAAATCTACACTGGTTGAAGCTCAAGAAGCTGATCTTCTGCTGCTGGTCGCTGATGCGACTGACAAGAATCTTTCTAAAGAAATTGCAGTTGTTCGTAGTATTTTGAAAGATATTGAGGCCGATAAAAGCGATCAAATTCTTGTATTAAACAAGGTAGACCTACTTAATGACCAAGAACTTCAAATGCTTAAAGCGCTCTACCCAGACGCTGTATTTATTTCTGCTCAAGAAGGTACGGGCATTAACGGTCTTCTCCATAAAATTCAGGAGATAGCTAGTGCTGGCGATAAGGTGGTTAGTGCACTTATCCCGTTCAACAAAGGCGCTCTTGTTAAGTCCGTTCACGAGAGATGTCAGCTTCTACACGAGCAATACGTTGCTGAAGGTCTTTTGCTGTCAGTTAAAGCCGACACCTATATGCAGGCACTTTTAGAGCCTTATGTGGTGTCAGAGGACGATATTCTGACTGACGAATAAGGCAATGAGCAGCAATATTGGTTGGTGCAAAATATAAACGATAAGCGAATGTTTTCCCATCGCTGTTATAAGGGGGAGGGAAAATGTTTTCATCCAGTTAGGATAGCCTTCTGCCTTGAACTGCCTGTTAAATGCTGCTCCACTTAGATACAAGAACAAATAGGGGAGCAATGGATAGTAATCTCCAGATGAAAAAGTTGGAGAAGGAAATCCCGCCCAGGCTAAATACGGTGTTTGATACAACTCTTTAGGTAACGAGAAAACCATGTTACCTATACCAATGTGACCTGCAGACATTGGAATACAGATAACAAA
>CAUTOT010000176.1:0-2510 GCA_963539765.1 uncultured Atopobium sp.
CCTCTAATTAACGTCGGTGTCGCACTCACATCAATGCTACTCAACGCAGCCCAACAGAGCGAGGCTGCTGCCATCGCAAGTGAGGCACGTGACCCCATATCGTTTCTTGCGCAGTCACTTCTTGGCCGACGAGGGACACAAAAGGACATTGAACGCAGGATCAGCAAAGATCTGACTTCACGAATGCAGGACATGAACGAACGCTGCTCACGCGAAGGAATTGATCCCGATCGACTGGCGAATCCGTGCGCAGAAGTTGAAGACATCTTGCACGCCATCGACGATCATAAGCGATTCCTCGAACAAGCTGTACATGACCCTGACGCTGTTCGCGCATTTTTTGAACAACAAGCACAAAGCAGCCGAATTCAGGTAGATGAGCGACTGGTTCCTTACTTCGACGAACTGATCAATGCGGTCACTGAGCTTTACATTACTTATGCGGAGCGATCATCCAACTACGAACAGCTCGCCCTCAAGCAGTTGTTGAAGAGTGACAGAGAGAATCGCGAAACGTGGGCACAGATACACGAGACAATAGCTGATGTCCCACACAAGGTCGCCGAGCTCGTCTCCAGCGAGAGTAAGCCGAGCCGCGTCTTTTTCGGTCGTCGACCGGACGTGGTGACGGAGAACCGGTTTGTCGCGCGTAGCGAGCAAGAGCATTTGAATGCGCTGGTCACCAACCCAACGAAACAACCCACGGTCCTGGTGGGCATGCGCGGCTGCGGAAAGACACAGCTTGCCGCCGCTCTCGCAAAGAAGTGTGAAGACTTAAACTGGAGCCTCGTCGCATGGGTGAATGCGGGTTCGCCCGAATCCATTACGAGCGACCTGGTCGAACTCGCCAGAGAACTGAAAATTAATATGAGTGACCAGCCCACTGCCAAGACCATTATTCATCGGCTCTTCACCCGTTTGAAATCAGCGGTTCCCTCAGACAGACTCATCGTCTTCGACAACGTCGAGGACATCAACGACATTTGCGGACTTGTACCGACCGGTGACGGCCTGCGCGTGGTCGCGACAACGACGAACGACAATGGTTGGAACTTTCAGTGGGACACCGTTAGGATTGGGGTCTTTGATCACAAGAAGTCGATCGACTACCTCCTCAAGGTCACCAACTCCACTGATCACGACGCCGCAGACACGTTGGCGCGCCGGCTCGGCGATTTGCCGCTGGCTCTTGCTCAAGCAGCAGCAACAGTACTTGACGAAGATTGGACACTGACGCAATATCTGAGGCTTTTGAAAAAATACAGAAGCGAACAAGTTATCCGCTCGATTCCCGGAGACGAATATCCGCACGATGTCTACGGAGCACTGCGGATGGCCATCAGAGGCACTCTCAACAACCTGGATGAAGGCACGAGGCACGCGGCTCGACGTCAATTAGGAGCGCTTGCACTGCTCGCGGAGTCCGGCGTACCCACACACTGGCTCGACCCCATGTCAGAGGAGCCTAACGACGCAGAATTCCAAGACCACGACCGAGCCGCAGATGAAGGTGCACATAAGGCTTTAACCAAGCTCATTCGCAGGTCTATCGTTCAGCAGAGCGCAGACAAAGCGACGACGATGCTTCATCGCCTCCAGGCGAGAGCTTTCCGCGAATCCTGGAGCAAAGAAGAACGTGAACAAGCATGCGAATCAACTGCCGCGCTGCTCGGTTCTGTAGACATCGGCAGCTTCGACAGAACCGATACGGAATCACGCCTCCGTGAGACCCGTTCACTCATCGAACAGATTCGTGCCATTAGTGAGCAGGAGCATGCCAAATCTCTCTTCAAATATGAACAGATCGCATTGATTCTTTCCCACACCCTCTCGCACGCACGCGATCTCGGGATTCTCTACGAAGCGCTCGCTCTCGAAAAGCCCGTACTGGCAACTCTGAATATGGCACAACAGCTAGACGAGATAGCCGCTCTCAATTTGAAGGAACAGCTCGCATACACGTACATGTATGCAGAGCAGTTCGACGAAGCGTTCAAACAATACGCGCAGGTCATCGATGATCGGACAGCTATTCAAGGCCACGACCACCGTGACACCCTGGCCTCACGCAACAACCTCGCATACGCCTACTACTGGGAGGGCGACACCGGCAAGGCTATTGATCTTTTCGAGCAGGTCCTCGACGACCGCACGCGCATCCTGAGCAGCGACTACGAGGACACGCTCATGACAGGCAGCTACCTTGCCCTCGCATACGCGGACGATGGCCAGCTTGAGCGTGCCATCGCTCTGGGCGAGCAGGTCGTCAAAGACCGCGACCGCGTCCTGAAACCGGACCACAAACATACCCTCGTGACCCGCAACAATCTCGCCGATGCATACAAATCCGTCGGCCGCCTCACGGATGCCATCAAGATGTACGAGTACGTGTTAGAAGCACGCATCCGCACTCTAGGTAACACGCATCACCACACGCGTATCACGCGCAACGATCTCGCGCAGACATACGAACAAGCAGGCGATCTTCCCAAAGCCATCAGCATGTACGA
>CAUTOT010000177.1:0-2504 GCA_963539765.1 uncultured Atopobium sp.
TAAGAGAGTTTCAGACGTTATTAAAAAGGTAGTTCTTGATGCTGGATGGATTTCTCGTCTTCAAAAGATGGGAAATGAGGGACAGTCAAAGATTGCAAATATCTTTGCGGCTCTCGAGCAGATTGATAGTTTGCAAACAGACCTAAGCGTTGGCGTTGCTTCTGTTGCAAGAACATTTAGTCAGTGGTGTAGCACTGCCAAGGAATCTCCAAAAGTGCTTCATTGCAGCACTCAAAATGCAGTTACCTTTATGACTATTCACGCTTCTAAGGGATTGGAATTTCCTGTCGTTGCTGTTGTAGGAGCTGTATCTGACTCTAAGTCAGGTGCCGGCAGTAAACCATTTCTGCATGTTAGAAAAGACGATTCGTATCAGATTGCATTCTCAAGCAGTTCTAAAAAACTTCATGAATTGTATGACGGCTGTCATGAGGTTCCTACAAGCCTTGATGAGTGTAAGAACCTTCTTGAATGGAGAATGTTCCTGGAAACACAAGAGAATGAGTTTGATGAGCAGGAACAGAATCGCCGTCTGTATGTTGCTCTGACGCGAGCTCGCGAAGCAGTAATTCTGACTTCAACTATCGACCTTACTAAAGAGGGAATTAGCCCTCGTTATACGCGCAAGATTACAAAAGCCTTGTTTGAAGAGCCTCCACTTTCTGCTGGTGAGCATTCGTTTGAATATGGCGGAAATCTTGCTGGTTGCATGCGCGTGGTTGAGGGCTCTGGCAAAAAGGATGAGCCGATTCATGTTGAAGGTTTAGAGTTGGTTGAACCTTTTGGTGGTAAGTCTAAACCTTCTGATAGCAATCCAAGTGAAGAGAAAAACCCTCAAGCTGAAGAAACGTTTGACCTCTATGAGAAGGTTGAGCTGAGCATTACGCCAGAAGCTACGTATGACCAGCGAGAAGGTTTCTTTAGTTATTCTTCCGCTCACCAACAAATGGCAGAGAACTTTAAGGGTGAGAATAACAAGGCACTTGAGGAAGAGCACCAGGCACAAAGCCTGGAATATGATGCAAATAACCCTCAACCAGTAACTGAGACTTCTGTGATTTTGGCTGGTTCATTAGCTGATGATGGAGTAGATCCAACCAGCCTTGGTTCAGCCTTCCATGAGCTGGCTCAGATCATGGTTGAGACTCAGTCTAAGGTTGATGACAGCACGATTGATAGATTGTGCCTGAAGAATAGTGTTCCTCAGCGCGTTGTATCTCGAGTTAAACAAGCACTTGAGCTGTGGGGCAACTCTAAGATAAGACAGGAAGCTCTTGCTCATGATGTGGTTATTGCGGAGTCTCCTTTTACGCTGCAGGTTGATTCTGAATATGGGAACTATGTAGAAGGAGCCATCGATCTTCTCGCCTATAATAAGGGAAGTAAAGATGCGCTGGTAGTTGACTATAAAACAGGCGATAAGGGCCTCAGTGCCGCTCAGATTTACGAACATCATCAAATGCAGGCAAATTTCTATGCCTACGTTTTGATGCAACGTGGATTTACCAAGGTTGAGTGTGCGTTTGTTTGTGTTGAGGTTGAAGAAGCTGGTCAGCCACACGTTGCTCGTTACACGTTTGATGTAAACCATCAACCACGGCTTTAAGGAGGCAAAAACGTGCCTTTTGCACATGTTGTTTTAGACATACCAACTCGTGCTCTCTCTGGCACGTTTGACTACGCCATTCCAGAATCTTTGGAAGAGACTGCGGTTGTAGGAACAACGGTCTTGGTGCCGTTTTCTCACAGGCAGGTTGTTGGCTACGTTGTGGGTGTCTCAGACCATGTGTCTTCAGGTTTGGATGTTTCACGCGTCCTCCCAATAACACAAGTTCTAGCAGATTCAGCGTTTGATGAGCAATCTGCACAGGTAGCAGAATGGATGAGCAAAGAGTATGCCTGCAGTTATGCAGACGCCTTACATCCGTTCTTAGCGCCTGGACAAAAAGTTAAAGTCACCAGAAAAGATGCAGATTCTCCTTGGCAACTTGTTTGCGAGAAGTCCGGTCCTGTTGATGAGCGCTGGGTTGAGTTGACAGAAAAGGCGGCAGAATTTACGCCTGCAGCAAATGCAAGCAAGCAACGTTCGGTGCTTGAGGCTCTCGCACAAGGTGCTATGAAGTTATCCGAGCTCTCGGCTACCATTCCAGGAGCTCGTAGTGCGGTTACTGCGCTGCAGAAAAAAGGCATTGTTGAGGTCCGCACTCAGCGACAAATTCGTGGAAGTCAGGAGGGTCTGGGAACCACGCTTTCAAGTGGCGTAGCTCCTCGTCCTCAACAGCTTACTGAGGGCCAAGAGTCTGCCCTTAAAGCAATCGAGGCTGCACAAGCTGCTGCTCAGGGCGATGTTGTGCTTATTGATGGCGTAACGGGCTCAGGTAAAACTGAGGTATATCTCTCTGCTATTGAGAATACTTTAGCGGCGGGCAAGGGTGCTGTAGTACTTGTCCCAGAAATTTCTCTTACGGCACAAACAGTCGGCCGGTTCCGCTCGCGTTTTGGCG